>CAJOQA010000135.1 GCA_905236465.1 uncultured Treponema sp. | reverse complement strand
TGTCGGCTTTGAACTTCTTGTTAGGCAGTACACTATATCTAATAAGATTTTTTCTTTTATGTATTCAGATAAGTTGTTCTTATTTATTTCATACTCATAAAAATCATTTATACCATCTTCTAATAAATCAACAGCATCTCCAAACGCAACCCATTCTAAAAATCTTTCATCATTTGTTTTATAATACATTTGTTCCAGTATTTTTAAAGCATATATCGATTCAATCTCATGATTCTGTGTTTTTCTACCTAAATAGCATAAAAAGTTGTAATTTATATGACAGATGGAACACCTGACTATTATATGATAACAGTTCTCCCTATTAGTGATTCAGAAAAAGAAATATTTTTTTTATCTTGGGAAAGTGTATCGTATTTTTCTTCTTCTGATTTTGGATTTGATGTAGATAATTTTGATTATTATTTCCATGATGTAGTGGCTCCTGGGGAAAAGAAAACAATAAATAATCTCGAAAATGGTAAGTATTTGGTTTTTGTTGGAGCTGTATATTATGATTATGATGTTATCCAACTAAGTGGAAGTGTAAGTGTTGATTTAACATTAAAAGCAGAAAAACTATTTTAAATTTGCAGAGACGCTCATAGAGCTACTTGCGGAGAAAACTTCAGGCCCAATCTACAAAAGCAAAAATCATTTGATTTTATATTTTCATTTTGTTATAATCGTGCAGATATTTTAAAAAAAAGGATTTTTTTTATGAAGTGGATTATAGCCTCTGATATTCATGGGTCTGCAAAATATGCAGAGCTTTTGCTTGAAGTTTATGAAAAGGAAAAGTGTAAGTTGCTTTTACTTGGTGACCTGCTTTATCACGGGCCACGTAATGATTTACCGGAGGAATATAATCCTAAAAGGGTTATTTCTCTTTTAAATGAGATTGCGGATGATATTGTATGCGTAAGGGGCAACTGCGAAGCAGAAGTCGATCAGATGGTTTTGAATTTTCCTCTTATGGCTGACTATATTGTTTTAGAAAACGGGGAAAAACTTTTCTTTGCAACCCACGGCCACATCTATAATGAAAAGAAGCCTTTGCATGTGGGGGAGGGAAACATACTTCTTTGCGGTCATACCCATGTTCCAGCTTGCATAAAATCGGAATATGTTGATGCTAGTGGTAAGAGTGTGAATTTCTATTACGTGAACCCTGGTAGCGTTTCTATTCCAAAAGAAAACAGTCCACATTCTTATATGCTTTTGCAGGACGGGGCTTTTGTTTGGAAAGATCTTGTTTCTGGAAAAGAATTTACAGTTGGGAATAACAAATAGGAGAATATAAGTTTTGAAAGGCCTGAAGATATTTTTTCTTATAGTCCTGCTATTTTTCTTTTTGATAGGGGGTGGCTTTGTTGCTATTAATGTGTATGTCCTCAACTATGCAAAACCCTATATTTATTCTGACCTGAATACGCTTCCCCAAAAATTTACTGTTATTGTTCCTGGGGCTAGGGTTTATAAGACAACTGTTTCTCACGTTGTTAGGGACAGGCTTGAGGCTGCTAGCTCTTGCATAAAAAAGGGAAAGGTTGAAAGGGTTTTAATTTCTGGCGACCACGGAAGAAAGGACTATGATGAAGTAAACCGGATGCGTCTTTTTATGCAGGAAGTTTATAATATTGACTGTTCGTATATCTTTATGGATCATGCAGGATTTTCAACGTATGATACGATGTATAGGGCACGGGATATTTTTTGTGTAAAAGATGCAATTGTTGTAACGCAAGAATTTCACACCGCAAGATCAGTTTATATTGCAAGAAAACTTGGGCTTGATGTTGTAGCTTATGTTGCTCCTGAAATTACACCCTTTCCTTCTAGATTTCATAGAAGCTGGGAATTTAGGGAGTCTCTTGCCCGTGTAAAAAATTTTTTTCTTGTAGCATTTAATGCAAAACCTAAGTTCTTGGGAAATCAAATTCCTATTACAGGGGATGCAAGGGAATCTTGGGACTAATAAAAAGTAAGGTTGCCTTTGCGGTGACCTTACTTTTTTGACTGTGACTTTATATCAGTTTGAGTTCTGGTCTTGTTCCAGTATTAGTCTCTGCATTTACAGGCTCTATATCAGGGCTTGCCTGAATATTCAGTTTTTTTGCTAAAAGCGGGTAGTGCCTAATTTGGTACAGGTCAGTGTCCATGGCCATTACTTCTTTTATTGCCAGTGCTTTGAACAGCGGGCGCTTCATTTTTATGCGGACCCAAATAAACGCATAGGCTGCAAGCAAGGCCGATACCCCCGCAAAGATTGCAAAAATTATTAGCCGGTTGCTGCTGTCTGGAGCAATATTCCATATCATGTACAGGTTCCCAACAATACCAATTAACGGTACGAGAATTCCCAGTGGCAGTTTGAATGTTCTAGGTGCATTAGGCATTCTGATGCGGAGTATTATAACGTCTATATGTAGCATAACGTAGCAGAAGATCCAAAAGACACAACCTGTATTAATAAGGAATACAAGCTTTTCGCTAGAGCTAAGGCCGCTGGCATTGATTACAGAAAGGGCAAGCGTAACAAGTAGCAGTCCTATATAGGGGCAGTTCTTGCTATTCTTCTTCATAAAGAATTTTGGAAGCAAGTCTATTTTTGCCATTCCGTAACAGAGCTGTGGAATACCGAACATGATTGTGTTTACGGTGCTTACAACTGCAAGGAGTGAGACTATGCTCATCCAAACGGTTCCAGCTTTTCCTAACAGGGCACTTCCGTAAAGTACGTGAGGTATGGTACTTTGGGAAAGTTCCTCCCAACTTGTATAGTTCTTGAATCCAAGTGTGATAAGAATCTGCATGGCAAGTATAATTACTAAGCTTAGCACCATCCCCAAGGGGACAATCTTCCTTGCGTTCTTGACTTCAGAGGAGATTGGGACAATAAATTCCACTCCTATAAAGAGGAAGAATGAAAGTCCTAACAGCGAGAATATGTCTTTTGCTTTTGCAGAAAGAACAGCCGGTTGCTGTATTACAGCAGAAGGATTTATTTTTATGTAGCCCAATATTCCCATTACAATAAGTGAGGCTATAAGGGTGTAGGCAACTATGTTTTGTATTTTTGCGAACATATCTACACCCCTAAGGTTAAAAAGGCAAAGAATAAGCACTAGGCATATTGAATAGGCTGATCCTGGAAGAGGAATAGCAGGCAGTACTTGGCTTAAAGTGTTGCCAAACATTGCGGCTTCTGAACTGCCAAGGATTACTTGACAACAAAGGAAACCCCCAACGTTAGTTACTATTGTGATAAGAGGACCACAGCAAGCAAGAGTGAACTGCGCCATGCCTCCTGTAAGGTTTGGCATTAATGCGTTGAGCTCACATATTGAAAGGGCTGTTAATATGTTGAAAATGCAGGCTAGTGTCATAGAAATAATAAATGGGGTTCCGATGGCACTAGTGCCTTGCCCTATAGAAAGCAGGCAGCTTGTTGCAACAATTAAGCCTACACCAGTCGCAATAACACTGCCAAGCCCAAGATTCTTTTCCTTCTGCATATAACCTCCTACAGCCCATCATCTATTAGGGCAGCTTTTCCTTCTTCTCCCGTTCGGACACGGACGATGTTTGTAATATCAGAAATAAAAATCTTTCCGTCTCCAATGTGACCGGTGTATAGTTCCTTCTTTAAGAATTCCACAAGGGCCGGAGTCTCTTCTGAAGGAAGAACAAACATAACTACTTCTTTTGGAAGAAGCTGAATGTCTTTGTGTTCTTCTGTTTCAAATTCTTGAGTGCCGTGCTGTACTCCGCAGCCTAAAACCTGATAGACCGTCATTCCGGAAATATTGAATCTGCTAAGGGCCTTTTGCAGGGCTGTTATTTTAGATATTCCTGTTATGACTTCAACTCTTGAAAACTTCATCTTTTACCTCCAAAAATGTTAGCTATACAACCATATAGGGTTTTTCCCACAGGTTTAGTTTTGTGCCAATACCTAATTCAAGGGCCCTTCTGTATACAACTGTTCCCCATGCAATATCTTCTACGGGCATTCCACCTACAGAATAAACAACAATTTCATCCTTGTTTCTGTGGACGGGGACTTTACCGGTAAGGATATCCCCTAAATCGTCAATTCTTTCAGGAGACATTTTACCTTGTGCTACAAGGTCTTCAACCCTGACTGCCGGAATGGGAATCGTGTTGTAGGCATCGGGCTTGTATTCTTCTTCCCATGCTTCGTACAATTTTATGTTGTCTGCGACGTTTCGTGCCCTGTTAATTATAAAGTCATCGTCAAAGCGTAGGGCTGCGGTAGTGCAGAGCATGGCGCCTTTTTTTATCCAGTCTTCTTTTACGTAAGGGTATTCATCTAAGTTTCCTGTTGGAACGGATGTGCTTACATATACAATGTCGCTTTCCCTTACTGCTTCTTCAATACTTTGAACTGTAATAAATTCAACATTGGGGTAATCTAACTTTGCGGCCCCAATAAAGGAATCAAGTGACTTTTGTCCTCGTCCCTTTATCCTTACACTTTTTATTCCTGGTCTTGCGGCAATGATAGCTGCCAGGGCAGTTTTACTCATTACCCCAGGTCCCACTATTGCGGCTGTTGTAGAATCTTCTGGAGCAAAATATTTAAAGCCAACGCCAGGCACGGCCCCAGTCCGGTAAGCAGAAAGAATATTTGCAGACATAAAGGCAAGGGGGGCTCCTGTTTCCTTGTCGTTTAATACTAGCATTAATATTGAGCGGGGCAGTCCCTTCTTCCTGTTCTCTACATTGGATCCGTACCATTTCATTCCTGCCATGTCAAACTTTCCGCCAAGATAGGCCGGCATTGCCATGAAGCGACGGTCTGGCCCATCAACTGGCATCTCTGGGAAGGGGGATGATGTTGGAAAAGTGACCATGCAACCGTGAGAGTTTCCGTTGGCTCCTCCCATCCTGTAGTTACCGGCTTTCATCAGCCTGAACATTTCTTCCATTGTCTCAATGCAGCCTTTCATGTCCTTTACGCCGGCTGCGATCATGTCCCTTTCACTTAGATACAAAAAGTCAACTTTAGGATATTCCATAAATACGCTCCTTGAGACTGCTGATTTTTGTTTTCCTTTTGGAGGAGTGCAAAAAAAAACTGCCGGAATTCCCACAGGACTTAAGGAATCCCGGCAGCTTTGCCGTCTCTTTTTTTGATACTTTGACTTTAGCAGAAAGAAATAAAAACTTCTTGTAAAAATCGGAACAGTCAGATGTTCTGTATACTATGGCTATACTTTTTCCCTGCCACTTGATCCGCATATTCAGAAGGGGTTGTCCCTGTACAGTTTTTAAATTCATGGATAAAGTGTGACTGGTCATAAAAATTATATTCTGAAGAAAGTTTTGTAAGTGAGTTTCCTTCGCTGTTGTTCAGGTCGTTCAAAAGGAACTGAAACTTAACGCTTGTGCAAAGTTGCTTTGC
>CAJOQA010000134.1 GCA_905236465.1 uncultured Treponema sp. | reverse complement strand
GACAGGATTATTTTTGTAGAAGATGAGGTTTCTACAGGAAAAACAATTTTAAACATTATCCATAAAATTCAAGAAAGCTACAAAAAAAAGTTCTTGTTTTCTGTCTTGTCAATATTGAACAGCATGACTTTGGCAGATGAAAAAAAATATTCAGGCATCGATGTTGATTTTTTATTTTTACAAAAAATAGACCGGTCTTCTTTTGAAAAAACAGCTTGTACGTTTTCTCTACAAGGAAGGAATTTTCCTCCTGATTTTACACCCGTTGCCTATAAACTTTTTTTAATAAATGGATACGTAAATGCAAGACGTCTTGTAGACTCCATTGACTATCTAAACTCCTGCGAAACTTTTGCGTGTAAAATAATTGAAAAGCTAAGCATAAAGTCAGGTCAAAAAATATTAGTCCTTGGAAGTGAAGAGTTTATGTTCCCCGCAATTCTTACTGGAAAAAAAATAGAAGATTTAGGGAATTGCGTAAAAACTCATTCCACAACAAGAAGTCCTATCTTAGTTTTTGAAGAAAAAAATTATCCCCTGCATTCCCGCTTTAACTTGGCAAGCCTTTACGATAAAGACCGGCATACATACATTTACAACCTTGAGACTTACGATACGGTTTTAATAATTACAGATTCAACCTTAAAAGAAGAGCAAGGTCTTTTTTCTTTACTTAACGCCCTCAAAGAATTTTCAAAAGATATAAATGTAATCAGGTGGGTACAATGAGAACTTCCTATAAAAAAGAAGATGTCACAATTTTGCTAAAAGATATTACCGGAATGATTGACCCTTTGCCTACTAGCGAAAGGGAAAAGCTGATTCAGTCTGGTATGCACTACTGCCAAATGCTTCCCCTTGAGTATGTCCCCTCTAAAGAATACATGGAGGCCTATAATCAGGCTCTCCTGGCATTTTCAAAGTCTGTCGCTGATGCAACAGCCATTGTTTCTGATAAAATAATTAAGCTAAAGGGAAACAATGTAGTCCTAGTTTCATTAGCAAGGGCAGGGATCCCCATCGGCATTTTGATAAAGCACTATATTTTCTGGAAATATAAAATAAACGTTCCCCACTATTCAGTTTCTATAATAAGGGGAAAGGGAATCGATAAAAATGCCATAAACTATATTTTAAAAAGACACCAGGCTTGCCAGATTCAATTCGTTGACGGTTGGATAGGGAAGGGGGCAATTTCTGCTGAATTAAAAAATGCCCTTGCAGATTATAAAAATATTTCCCCAGACCTTGCAGTTCTTTCTGATCCTGCAAACATTACTTTCCTATGCGGAACTCATGAGGATATACTGATTCCAAGCTCTTGCCTTAACAGCACAGTTTCAGGTTTAATAAGCAGAACTGTTCTAAGGGACGATTTAATTGCCGAAGATGATTTTCATGGAGCGGTTTATTATGAAAACTTAAAAGATTCAGACCTTTCCTATTCATTCATAAATGCTATAGAAAAAGAATTTTCTTTAATAGCAAAAGATACCTTTACAATGGCAGATGGCTCTGCTAGGGATGAAGTTGTTACGATTGCAGACCATTTCAAAATATCAGATATAAATTTAATAAAGCCAGGAATAGGGGAGGCTACTAGGGTTTTGCTAAGAAGAGTCCCCTGGAAGATTCTTGTCGATAAAAAATATATGACCTCTTCCCACTTGTCTCACTTACTAAAGTTGGCAAAAGAAAAAAACGTTCTTGTAGAAGAATATCCCCTTAAGCACTACAAGTGCTGTGGCATCATAAGGAACTTAGCTGATAGTTAGTAGCAGTCTAATAAAACCAATAATCCTCAACAGGAAAAAGCTTGCTTCTTTTTAAGAGAGAAATCGTATCCTCGTATCCTAATTCTATGTTGGACCGTATCCATTCTTCAGAAAAGTCCAGCATACCTTCAATCCAGCGCATCTCACGGGAAGGAACAATATCAATAAGATTGTAGCCAGGAAAGTTTCCAGCCTGCAAGTCTGGGGTCCAATTGCTCAAGTGAACCACAAAAATCGCATCAGGTGAAACTTCTTTTATTGCCGCCGTTACAGGAACATTATCCGCTGCCCCTCCGTCAGAATACAATTCCCCATCAGAAAGCCGTATTGGGCTTGTAAGGGCAGGAAAGGCACTTGTGGCAAGAAGCATTTTTTTTATTTCTTCCTCTTTACTTTCCCCGTTTAACCAAAAGTATACGGGCAGGGGAATAATCTTTTTTGTCAGGGATTTCCCTAGCTGAACTAAAGTATCCAGTGTTGAACCCACATAATCCTGCCAAGACCGTGAGCAGGTTACACTGACTAAGGGGCTATCCTTTTCCCTTAGGGCAGAAAAAGAAATCCTGTCCATAATATTTTTTAGTCCCCTCTGCGATATAGCTTCATCGTTTCTGTTTAACTCACGGGGAACTCTTTCTATCCAAATCTTTTCTATAGTCTTTATGTCAGCCACTGCAAAAAGGGCAGCGTTTAATCCCCCAACACTCGTTCCAGAAATTACACTTGTTTTTTGAGCTAAGCCATATTCGTACAAGGCTTTCCAAACTCCCACTTGGTAAGCCCCCTTTCCCCCGCCACCAGAAAGAACAAGGGCATATTCCTGCCCAAAGACCGGCAGCCTTAGTGCTGAAAAAAGCAAGACCAGGCTTAGCGCAAGAATTCCCTTCATTTTATGGCTGCCTCCAATAATCTGTGTAACTGCTATAGATTTTTCCATCAGCATCTAGCGAAGAAAATTTTTCAGAAAAAAAGTTAAAAGTTCCTTCCTCTTTTATTTCCTTCTTTCCCTTTTTCATAAAAAATTCTATGTTTTTTTCTGCTATGTCCTTGGGGCAAATAAATTCCTCTCGGACAAAAACATGAAAGGGCAGACCTTCATCAATGCCACTTTGTTCCTGCCTGAATTTTAGCCCAAATTGACTTCCATTTTCATCTGAAGAAGGGTAAAATACTCCGTAGATTTTTGAAATATAAGAAAAACGCCTTGCCCATAAGTCTTGTAAAGTCATATTATGGTCTTGAGCATATTTAAGCCAAAGCTGGCTATCATCTTTTTCTGGCCAGGCATAACGCAAATAATTTTTTCCATTAAGTTCAAGGGGCCATTCGTATATGCTTCCATCCGTAGATTGCCACAAACCTGAAATCTCACTTATGTCTTCAATAGCCTTCCATTTTTCTTCTTTTTTTGGAATTAAAGAGATTGATTCTCCTTTTCCCCTAAAAACGTTTATAGCATAATATGCAATTAATGGGGTTAGTATTGCACAGATGGGAATAAGTATGGAAACTGCAATTATTTTTACTTTTCTGTTTAAAGCCATAATCAGCATAATAATAGCATAAAGTATAAAGTAATTGCAATCTGAAAAAAAATCTTAAGTATAAGAATCCTCCTTCCGATACTCAATAGAGGATTTTTTATGGTTTGTTCGGGAGGACTTATGAAAAGAAGTGTAATTCATCTGAGGAAGAGTTTCCTGTGGGAAGAATTGTAATTGATTTTAAGAAAGTAGAAGAAGCTTGTAG
>CAJOQA010000133.1 GCA_905236465.1 uncultured Treponema sp. | reverse complement strand
GCTCCTACAACTGGAATAGGTATTAATGCCTGACCCACAGCCATTGAATATCCCATAGTCGCAAAGTTTGCACCTGTGTTCCCCAACTCAATGATACATTGCTCTGTTGTTATCTCTCCCCTGCCAAATTTTACAAGTGTTCCCCCTGTTGCCATTACTGCTGTAACAACTTTTTCAGGTACGTTAGATTTAGTAAGAGCTTGTATGAATTTCGATGATGATTTTGAAAGAGAATGTCCTAGAACTGTAAGACCGTTGCCAACTACATAACCTGTCAGTGCGGCCTTGCCCCCATCTTTTGCTGTATCAGCCATATAATACGCAAACAATCCCCGTGTTTGTAATATTTTACGCTAATATCTATAATTATAAGTCATTTGTTACGTTTGTTAATCTTTTGTATGCCACTTTTTGCTATAGTTCTGTTATGGGATTTGCGGAGAAGGTTAAGTCTGAACTTGAATTTCAGGATATTCAGGTAAAGGAGCTGTCAGCAAGGACAGGAATAAGCAGAAATACTTTGGACAAGTACTTATTCGGCAAGAAGGTTCAGCCTGGTGTTGAGAATGCCTTTAAGATTGCAGTAGCCCTTGGAGTGTCCCTTGAATACCTTCTTTTAGGGACATCTACTCCTGAAAGTGAAAGTCTATTTCTTAAGCCTGAATTCAGAAATCTTGTAGGCCAATACCGCAAGTTAAATGACTTCAATAGGAAGACAGTTGACGATGTTCTTCAATCATTACTTTCTAGACAGACATCACAATATAGAGATTATGTTACTTTTTCCTAATTGAATATAATCTGAATTTCCACTATACTATCCCTATGTTTAATCTGATAACTTCTATTTGTCTTGGGGGGGCTCTATTGTTCCCCACTTTCATGATTACTTTAACGTATCCCCTAAGCCATAAGTGGGCCCTGTTTTGGTCAAATTACATTACAACCCACACTGACAGGGTCTTTTTTGCAATACTTCGGTATTACAGGGGCTTTAATTTCTTAGCGGATCGGTCTATGTTTAAAGACCTGCCCAAGCAGTTCATGGTTGTGTCAAACCATCAAAGCTTAGTTGACATTGTTGTTCACCTCCTTTATTTTCAGGGCAGGGAAGTCCGTTTCGTTGCAAAGGATGCCCTTGGTAATGTTCCAATGGTCGGGAAGATGCTGAAAAGTCAGGGCCACTGTATGATTCCTCGTAAGGGTGGGGCTTCCATTGCAATGAAGGCCTTGTCAGACTTTGGCCAGCGGGTAATGCAAAAGAATCAGATTCCTGTGATATTCCCTGAAGGAACTAGAAGTAAAGATGGCAATTTAGGGACTTTTTACGCCGCCGGTTTCAGGAGGCTGGAAGAAACGGTCCGTCTGCCGGTAGTTGTTTGCGCTTTGGATGGCGGTTGGCGGCTTTCTAAATTTGACCAGTTTTTTCGCAATCTGAAGAGGGGGGCCTACAAGGTTAAGGTACTTAAAGTTTTTGATGCTCCCCAAAACAAAGAGGAGGAAAAGTTGATCCTGGAAGAAAGCAAGAATCTGATTCAAAAGCAGTTGGATGAATGGCGGGCAGAGGAAGATTGATATTTTTAGCTTGTAAAAAGTCTCCTTTAGGAGTACAATCTTTAGAAAAAGGTTTTATAGAGGTATAAAAATGAATTTTGTTGAGGAAATGAAAAAAAAGGCTAGGGAATACCAAAACAGCCTTGTTTTACCAGAAGGAACAGAAGAACGCACTGTTGTTGCCGCCGCTAAGATTGTAGAAGAAAAACTTGCGAAAACAGTCACCCTCTTTGGAAAAAAAGAAGATGTAGAAAAAGTAGCTGCTGCTAAGGGAGTCTCTCTTGAAGGCATTACAATTGTAGACCCCGCAACTTCCGAATGGCTTGATGAGTTCGGCCAGAAATACTTTGAAATCCGCAAGGGAAAAATCAATAAGAAGACTGGTCAGGCTGAAATCCCTGATGCAGAAGCCGGTAAGGCATTCTTGTTAAAGGATCCTTTAAGTTTTGGCGCAATGATGGTAAAGACAGGAAAGGCAGATGCTATGGTAAGCGGTGCCCTTTCTGCTACTGCTGACCTTCTTCGCGCAGGTCTTAAGGTTATTGGTACTGCCCCTGGAACAAAGACAGCTTCTTCTTGTTTCGTTATGGACACCCACGACAAAAAGTGGGGTGTTGATGGCTACATGATTTTTGCTGACTGCGCGGTAAACCCCCGCCCAACTTCAGAGCAGCTTGCGGATATTGCCCTTGATTCTGCTAAGTCTTGCCGTGACCTTCTTGGCGCAGAGCCTGCAGTTTCTATGCTTTCTTTCTCTTCAAAGGGATCAGGTGGAAAACTTGAAGATGTCTTAAAAGTTCAAGAAGCTGTAAAAATGGCTCACGAGCGGGATCCAAAACTTTTGCTTGATGGTGAGCTTCAAGCTGATGCAAGCCTTATCCCTGAAGTTACCGCAAAAAAAGCTCCGGGTTCACCAATTACAGGAAAAGTGAACACCCTTATTTTCCCAAGCTTAGAGGCTGGAAATATCGGTTACAAGTTGGTTCAGCGCTTTGCCGGAGCTGATGCTTATGGTCCTATTTTACAGGGCTTTGCTCAGCCAATCAGCGATCTTAGCCGCGGTTGTACCAGTGATGAAATTGTAGTTACATCTGCAATCACCCTAGTTCAGGCTGGGAAAAAGGCGTAAAGGAAGCTTGTGTTTTTGAAAGTTAGGCTGCCGGTTGTTTTTTTGATTTTTACTCTTTTACTTTCTCTTTTTTCTTGTGCGACAAACCTTGCCCCTTCAAAAGAAGATACGGCTTTTTTAGAAGAGCAGAAGAGGCTAGAAGAACAACGCCTGCAAGAGGAGTATAGAAAAAGTCATTTTGAAGATGGTAGCCTGATTGTAAATTCAAAAAATCTTTTTGATGCCTATAGTCCCCTGCGCCTGACTTTCGCGGGGGATATCATGGCCCATGAACCTAACTGGAACAAGGGAAACTTTCCCCGTATTTTTAAGTCCCTTGTGCCCTTGCTAAAAGACAGCGATATTGCTTTTGCAAACATGGAAACTCCTGTTGTGGAGAACCTTCCTTTTGCGACCTATCCTAATTTTAATGTTCATGCTTCGTACGTGCAGGCGGCAGTTGACGTTGGATTTAACGCTTTTTCGCTTGCGAATAATCATACAAATGATCAGGAAAAAACTGGCATAAGGGCAACAAAAAAATATTTTGATTCCCTAATTTCTTCTACTGCTACTTCTTCCCGCCCTGTTTATGCTGCCGGCTTGAAGGACAATGCAGGGGACCCGCTTTCCTATCAGGTTATCGATGTTGCAGGCTGGAAGGTTCTTTTTTGTGCCATAACTGAAATCTTAAATACAGGAATAGCTTCTTCCTTGATTGATTACATTCCCCCCAGCCAACGGGCCAGGGATTCTTTTGTTAATGAAATCGAAAAATTACGGGAAGAAATTAAGCCTGACCTCTTTGTGCTCAGTTTGCACTGTTGCGAGCCTGAGTATATTTTAACAGTAGACAAAAAGCAGGAAGATTGGTACTACAGGCTTTTATCTTGCGGGGTTGATGTCCTTTGGGCAAACCACCCCCATGTTTCCAAAAAATGGGATTTAGTTTGTGACGGCAACAAGGTGCCCCGTAAGCTGATTTTTTATGCAATGGGGAACACTATCAGTGCCCAAAGAACTAGTCCTTCTTTTAACAATCCTGCAAAAAATAGAGACTATACGGGTGACGGGTATTTGGCAAATGTTACCTTTATAAAAAATGAGGGAGCTATTCAGGTTGCCCTAGTAGCCCCCTATGTTTTAACGACTTACATTGATCAAGATCGCTTTTATCAGATAGAGGTTCTTGACGAAGGCCTTGCAAAAAGGCTAGAAGGTCAGGGAAGAAAAATTTGGGCTGACTACCTGCGCAAGAGAGAGAAACTTATGAAAAATATTCAAGGAAATCTTATATGGCAATAGATTACAAGAGCCTGCCAGTTTATGAGCAGAAGCAGCGCATACTTGACACTTTAAAAGAAAATCAAGTTATAGTTGTGCAAAGTCCTACTGGTTCTGGTAAGACCACGCAACTTCCTGTTATTCTTCATGAAGCAGGGTATTCGGAAAACGGAATTATTGCTGTAACCCAGCCCCGTCGCATTGCGGCTTTAAGTGTTAGCGAATTTATTTCTAAGCAGCTGCACACAAAGTACCCAGGGCTTGTCGGTTACAAGATGAGGTTTGAGGATAAGACCGACCTTACGACAAAGATAAAAATTATGACAGACGGGATCTTGCTTCAAGAGATGAAGCTTGATCCTTGGATGACAAAGTATTCAGTTATTATGGTAGATGAGGCTCACGAACGGAGCCTGAACATAGATTTTGTTCTTGGTCTTTTAAAGCGAGTCCTTGAAGCTAGAAAAGATTTTAAGGTTATTGTAAGTTCTGCCACAATGAACGCGGAGGCCTTCAGCCGTTATTTTAATGACTGCCCTATAGTGACTATTGAGACTCAGATTTTCCCTGTCACAATGGTATATGATCCACCGGCTATTCCTGCTAGCACAAGTAATGAAAACGCAAGTGAGGCTTTGCTTGCTAAAATTGAAAATACAATAGACAGGGTTTTAGATAACAAAGAAGATGGCGATATTTTGATTTTCCTTCCTGGAGAAAAAATTATAAAGGACTGTATGTTGCGCCTTACTAGCGCCTCTTTTCATAATAAGATTCATATAATTCCCCTGTATGGGCGTTTGCCTAAGGAAGAGCAGGAAAAGGTTTTTGACAAGGCTCCCTTTGGAAAAAAGAAAGTTGTAATCAGCACAAATATTGCAGAAACTTCAGTTACAATAAACGGAATTACAACTGTAATTGATTCAGGGCTGGCAAAACTAAACTTTTATTCCCCCAGGACTTTTACTTCAAGTTTAATAGAAACCCCTGTAAGCAAGGCATCTTGCGACCAAAGAAGGGGTAGGGCTGGAAGAACTTGCCCTGGAACCTGTTACCGCCTTTATCCTAGGGAAGATTACGAGCGAAGACAGACTTATACGACAGAAGAAATATATAGGACTGACCTAAGCGAAGTTGTATTGCGCATGGCGGAGCTTGGCATTACAGAATTTGAAAAGTTCAATTTTATTTCGCCTCCTGGAAGTGAAGGCTTGCGGGGCGCTGTAGAAACATTAAATATGCTTAAAGCCCTAGAAAGTGACGGTTCCCTTAGCCGCATTGGAAAGCTGATGGTGGAATTCCCCCTAGAGCCTAGAATTAGCCGTATTATTGTAGAAAGCATACTGCGCTACCCCGAGGTTTTGGAGGAAGTTCTTATTGCATCTTCTTTCTTGAGCGCGTCAAGCCCCTTTGTTCTTCCTGTAGGGGAAGAAATGGATGCTAGAAATGCCCATCATGCCTTCCGTGATGTTCAAGGTGATTTTGTTGCTTACGTAAACCTTTTCCGCACTTATATGAATGCTTCTAACAAGGCTAAGTTCTGCAAGAATAACTATCTGGATGAGCGTGTTATGGCTGAAATCCTTAATATAAAGCTACAGCTTGAAGAGATAGTTGGCAAAAGGCTTGGAATGCCCATTACCAGTGGCGGCAGGATGGACGACTATTTGTGTTGTATTGCTAGCGGAATGATTCAGTTTGTTTGCGTTAGGGAAGGCAGGGACAGTTACCGAAGTCTTACCGCTGACCACATTTCTATTCACCCAGGTTCTTCTATGGCCCGTACAAGCCCCCTGTATATTGTTGCCGGCGAAATTGTAAAGACCAGCAGGACTTTTGCTATGAGCGTTTCACCGCTGACAAAAAATCTTCTTTCTAAAATAGATGACAATCTAGAAAGGGATTTGAACGCTGTACGAAGCGGTAAGGGGCGCCTTCTTTCTGGTAACTTGGAGATAAGTTCTAAGAGCTTTAACGAAAGCCGCAAAGAAGAAAAAGCAGAAGGTAAAAAAAGCAAAAGGGATAAAAAAGAAAAGAAAGCAAAGGAAATTGAAAACGAAAATGTCCTTGTTTTTGGTAACACAAGTTTTAAGTGGGAAAAGGCTAAGGGCAAGAAGTGCCTCCGCTTAGATTGGCCACAGTTTAAGGAAGCCTGCTTAGTAGAAAAGGATGATAATAGCCTTGCTAAAATAGCAAATGTCAAATCCTGCATTTACATGAAAGGCGGCTGGAAGCTTATGGCTGGTGAAAAATTTGAGCTTGTTGTAAAAGCTGCTAGGACATTAAATCTTGACCCAATAGCAGAGGATCAATGGAACCGAAAGATGAATGAAAATATTTCTACGGCAGAAGGCATTTCCCGCCTTGTAGCAAATATTGCATCCGTTATGAAGGTAACTGCCGCTAAGGCTGCTTCTAAAGAACTTGGTTTTATTTGTTTGTTTACAGATGGAAACGGAACTTATTGGTTTAAGGTTTCGCGCGGTTTTGCTACTGCGCTGAACGAAAGCCTTTCATCTTTAGAGAAGTTTATAGATGATACTAAGAATATAGGTCTGTCCCCTGCACAAAAAGAAAAGGTAAATATTGTCTACAGGGTACTTAATAGTTTTTATGCCTGACAGCCCTTGTGCTACTTGACATAAAAAGCTAAATTCTACTATAATGATATAGTATCTATCTTTATTCATGGAGGAAAGTCATGGCCGGAGCCAGTAAAAACTCTCGTACAGCAGCTGCTACACAGAAGTTCATGTGTCCTGATTGTGGTGGTGAAATTATTATGAAGACCTTGTTTGAAAACGGCAGGATCAAAAATATAGCTGAGTGTCAGAAGTGTAAGCGCACAGAGCGCAGACCTAAGGATTTTAAATAATTTCTTAGTGAAGATAAAATGCCCCACTGCTTTGCGATTGCAAGGTAGTGGGGCTTTTTTTATATTAGGGAGCCTCGAAAAAGTTTCGATAGCAAGTTTTTCCAGGTGCCCATCATATCCCCGACAAATCTATCCTCTGTTTACGGGGCAGGGGTGTAGACTTTTCGTCTATGAACATAGTCATGTAGACTGGTAAATATACGATTTTCCCACTGACAGACACATTGTGGGTTGAAAGAACTATGGCTTTTTCCCTCATGTTCTATTATAAAATCAAGTTCCCCCTGTTTTTTACTTGAAAAGTAGTATCCGTCATAGCCATGTGAAAAAAAGTTCCTGTGCAACCACATTTTCAAAAATTGACCCGCAGTTTATATCCTCTGATTTTTCAAGGATTTTTATCTGTGTTGCTCTTCCAAACAGGGTTGAAAGCAGCCCTATATCTGAAAGAAAGAATTTAAAAAGGTTTGCGTGTCTATTTATTTTTAGGGAAATAATCGGCTCTGTTGTGTTGAAAACCGGTAGGGCAACACCTGATCGCTAAGCTAGTTAAAAGAGTTTTCATAGCGGTCAAATTTAAGGTTCTTGTCTAGATCCGTAAAGATATAACGTTTGTTTTTTGAATTCAGTTCAGAGGGAATTAAATCATAAGTCTTTATCAATTTAAGTTTATCTCGTTCCTCGTATTTTGTAAAATCCTTCTTATACAATTCTACTATGTTTTCATGTATTCTGCTGACCTTGTTAAAATCATTTTCCTCTATGTAGGTTTTTACGGCATCTGGTCTGTGGTTACAGAAAGTCGGGCGAGAAATGCTCCTGTTTCATTAAACTTTGCGGATTCAATAAGGTTGAATTCAACATAATCGGCTCCTGTTTGTTTTAGTAACTGTCTTATGAGAAAAGTTTTTCCAACTTGGCGCGCGCTAGTTAAGAGTAATGCAGTCTTTTCTTTTGAGAAAATCCAATCTTTTATTTGCCTTTCTTCCTGCCTATACATATTAGTCTAGATTATAGACCAATCTGCCCCCTTTTCCAACTTTTTATCTTTGGTATAAAAAAAACGCACCGTTTCCGATGCGTTTTATGCTTTATAAAAGTTCAGCGTTCGATGTCACTTAGGTTATAAGTCCCATTTCCAGTTTACAACTTCAGGCAGGTCCTCACCGAATTCTGTGATATGCTGCTTGTGCTCAACCAGCTTGTTGTTCATTTCCTGAACTACGTGGCTTGCCTTGTTGCCAAACTGTGGCAGGTACTGCAGGGCGGCCTTTACCAGGTCAAAGCGGTCAATCTTATTCTGTACACGCATATCAAATGGAGTAGTGATTGTTCCCTCTTCGTGGTAGCCGTAAACATGTAAGTTGCGGTTTTCGCGCAAGTATGTAAGTTCGTGTACCAGTTTGGGATATCCGTGGAATGCAAAGATTATGGGCTTATCCTTTGTAAAGATTGAGTTGTACTCAGATTCGCTAAGTCCGTGTGGGTGCTGGTGATCGCTTTGAAGTTTCATCAGGTCAATAACATTTACAAAACGAATCTTAATTCCAGGAACTTTTTCCCGCAAGATTGTTGTAGCTGCAAGAGCTTCTAGGGTTGGTGTGTCACCGCAGCAAGCCATTACTACATCTGGCTCTTCTCCCTGATCGTTAGAGGCCCAGTCCCAAATGCCAATACCCTGAGTGCAGTGCTTAACAGCCTGATCCATTGTAAGCCACTGACAGCTAGGGTGCTTAGATGCAACAATTACATTTACATAGTTCTTTGACTTAATGCAGTGGTCAAAGGTTGAAAGCAAACAGTTTGTGTCCGGTGGCAGGTACATGCGGACAACATCGGCCTTTTTGTTTGCAATGTGATCAAGGAATCCTGGATCCTGATGTGTAAATCCGTTGTGATCCTGCTGCCAAACGTTAGAAGTAAGGATAAGGTTTAAAGAAGCTATAGGAGCGCGCCACTTAAGCTGTGAGCAAACCTTAAGCCACTTTGCGTGCTGGGCTGCCATTGAATCTATTACGCGGATAAATGCCTCGTAACTTGCAAAGAAACCGTGGCGACCGGTAAGCAGGTAACCTTCAAGCCAACCTTCGCACATGTGCTCTGAAAGGTATGAGTCCATAATGCGGCCGTCATGTGCAAGTTTATCATCTGTAGGGATAATTTCGCCGTTAAAGTCACGATTTGTAGCTTCAAATGCTGCATAAAGGCGGTTAGACATAGATTCATCGGGACCAAAGATGCGGAAGTTGCGGTTTGCCTCGTTCAGCTTAAACACATCGCGGACATAGTTTCCTAGTTCCTTCATATCCTGAGCTTTAACTGAACCAGGTTTCTTTATGTCAAGTGCATACTTCTTAAAGTCTGGAACGCGGATATCCTTTAGTACAAGGCCACCGTTTGCGTGTGGGTTAGCGGAAATGCGCTGATTTCCCTTAGGGGCAATTTCTGCAATCTCTGCTTTTAGTTTGTAGTTTTCATCAAAGAGTTCTTCTGGCTTGTAGCTTCTAAGCCATTCTTCAAGCTCTTTCATGTGTTTTGCTTCGTTTGGATCTGGCTTTGTTAAGTCAATAGGAACCTGGTGTGCACGGAAAGAGTTTTCAATTGGTTCTCCTGCATCATTGAACTTTGGACCGGTCCAGCCCTTAGGGGTTCGCATAACAATCATTGGCCAGAATGGACGGTCTTCTTTTCCGTTTTCGCGAGCATCTTTTTGAATCTGCTTGATTTTTTCAATACACTTATCAACAGCTTCTGCCATTGCCTTGTGTGCATCCGCGTGGGGAGTATCAGGTGTAATTTCAACAAAGATTGGATCCCAACCACAACCGTGGAAGAAACTCTGAACTTCATCTTTAGAGATACGGGCAAATACTGTTGGGTTAGAAATCTTGTAGCCATTCAAGTGCAGGATTGGAAGAACTGCGCCGTCTGTTTTTGCATTAAGGAATTTGTTTGAATGCCATGCAGTTGCCAAAGGACCTGTTTCCGCTTCTCCGTCACCTACAATAACGGTTGTAATTAAATCAGGATTATCAAATACAGAACCAAAGGCGTGTGCAATTGAATAACCTAATTCTCCACCTTCGTTTATTGAACCTGGTGTTTCAGGAGCAACGTGGCTTGAAATTCCGCCAGGGAAAGAAAACTGTTTGCAAAGACGGGTCATACCCTCTTCATCTTGACTTACATTTGGATATATTTCTGAATAATGACCTTCAAGATAGGAGTTTGCAACAAAAAAGTTTCCTCCGTGACCAGGTCCGGAAATAAGAAGCATATCAAGATTATACTTGGTGATTGCACGGTTCATGTGAACATAGACAAAGTTCTGGCCTGGAACAGTTCCCCAGTGGCCTACTATCTTTGACTTAACCTGTTCGCGCTTTAAGGGTTTGCGAAGAAGGGGATTTTCCTTCAGGTAAAGCTGGGCAGCCCCTAAATAATTTGTTGCACGCCAATAAGCGTCAAGCTTCTTAAAATACTCTTCTGTGTCTTCTACGTGATTGTTGGACATAAAAAACTCCTATAAATTTTATCGTTTTATACCCTGCTTCTTTGATTTTAATGAAAAAATCAAAGAATTTATAACGATTTTGCAAATTTTACCATAAAATTTCCTTTTATACAAGAAGTAAATTAAAAAAAGAGGGTATAAATCAAAATTTTTAGAAATTTTCTAGGAACTGCCTAAATCTTAAAAAGCTGCCTTATGTTGCTGTCAACGATATTGCATAAATCAGCTGTAGGAATTCCCCTTGCATTTGCAATAAAGTCATATACATAGCGGATGTTTGCAGGCGTGTTCATTGTACCCCGTAAGGGAACAGGCGCTAAGTAGGGGGCATCTGTTTCCAAAAGCAGGCGGTCGCTTGGAATATAACGCAACAGGTCCGTCATTTTTTCCATATCTCGCTTTTTTGTATAGGTTGTTCCACCTCCTAGCGCCAGGTACCAGCCTAAGTCTAAAAAAGCTTTTGCTTCTTCAAGGCCGTAGGAAAAACAGTGGATTATTCCGCGGTTGTACCCTGCCTCTTTTATGCAGGCTAAGGTATCTTCAAAGGCATCCCTACTGTGGACTATAAAAGGGAGGTCTTCTTCTTTTGCAAGTTCAAGCTGCATTAAAAAAAGTTCCTTCTCACCTTTAAAAAGCTCACTGTCAAAATCCTCTTCCTTTCTGCCATCTGGCCCTGAAGGATTCCAGTGGTGATCAAGTCCGCCTTCTCCTATGGCTGTAACTTTTTGCCCCAATTCTTTGAATTTTTTAATTTCACCCTTTAATTCTTCTATACTTTCTTTTCTTTGCCGGATTGCATTTGGATCAGGCCAGATTCCCGCTGAAAAATGCAAGAAGCCTTTAACTCTTTTTCTAGCAGCTTCATTTAGCATGGAAATGCACTCTTGTATTGCGCAATAGCGGGCTAAAAGATCTGTGCTTTTAGTCCCAATGTCCATACCAAAATAAACATTGCTTTCTGCCATTGCTTCTAGAACTTTTGCAGCTTCGTCAGCTGAACTTCTTTCTATTATATACCCCAAGTGAAAGTGTGTGTCTGAATACATGGACTCATTATAGAAGAAAAAGTCAGCTTTGAAAAGATGACCTAATTAATGATACTAGTTTTTCTGCCGCAGCCTTATGTGTTTTTACTCCTGGATGCCCCCTGCTTCCCTTATCTTCATCTGTTTTTTCAAGAAGGTCCATAGGGTCAAAAATGAGGGTATGAACTTTAGGGTCTTTGCTTTCACTTTTATAAAGATCTAT
>CAJOQA010000132.1 GCA_905236465.1 uncultured Treponema sp. | reverse complement strand
TGGGCGACCAAAGATTTATCGTCACTGCTCAAGCCAAAAATTTCTGAATGGCTGATTATATAGCGACTGTGAACATTGTGATCCTTAGGCTGAATAAAAACACCAATATCATGGAGAATCGCAGAAATTTCCAAAAGCAGGCGGACCTTGGGGTCAAAGCCGTGCTCCATCTGCATAGCGTCATAAATGCGAAGGCTCATATCGCGGACATACATCGCATGCCTTACATCCCCCTGATACTTTTTAAGCAGAGTAGTAGCGGAAGCCGCTATCTGAGCATTAAATTCCTTTTGCAGCTCAGCTTCCGGTTCTGCCATAAGAGAAATGAGTACCCCTTCCCGCAAGGAAGTTTCTGGAACAATTATGTTTTGCACGTTGGTCAGCATTATAAACTGGCGGTAAGACAGCAAAGAAATCTGGAAGGACTGGGCATCAGAATAAGTCATCTTGAACCTAGCAACAACTTCTTCTATTGTACAATGCAAAACCTCATCAACAAAGGCAAAAAAATCGTTCCGCTCAATCTGCCACAAAAAGGGGGTTATTGACTTTCCGGCAAAAAGAGAAACCACCTTCATGTCTCCACCAACAGCAATAAACTGCTTTATTTTACTAAGGCTCATCTCTGTGCTTAGCTGAACCTTAGTTGAAGAAATAAATTCCTCTATAAAGCGTTCCGCATCCTCCAAAGTGCCCAGCATAGACCGCATCTGCTGCTCAATAATAACGGTCCCCAAACGGAAAGAATGGGCTCCGACCATCCGCCCCTTTTCCATCAGCATCATTTCTGTAGTCCCACCGGCAATCTCAAGAATAATGGAATCACTTTGCTGCACGGAAAGGCTTTCTTCTTTTAGGCAGTCCCAAACCGCAATGTACATCAGCCGGTTTTCTTCAATACCGTCTATTACCCGCACAATAAAGCCTGTCTTTATTTTTATCCGATCAACAAAAGGGTCACGGTTAGCTGCTTCTCGCACTGCAGATGTTCCTAATACGGTGGTTTCACTAGGCAAAATTCCCCAAGCAGAAAGCTGCTCGGCAAAGCGCTTCATTATTTGCAGGCAGGAGACAATACTTTCCCTACTTATAAAGCCTTGTGTAAAGACATCACGACCGATACTTACAGGCAGTTCACTCCTATCGAGAATATTACGTTTTTTATCGGCGGTTATCTCCGCAACTAAAAGGCGGATACCCGTAGACCCGATTTCAATAACGGCTTGAGGCTTAGTATACATTTTCTCCATAAGTTTTTTTCAGTTTCGATTAGGGCACCCACCCCCACTTATCCCCATTTCCCCTGTTGTTGAGCGTAGTCGAAACAAGCGTAGTCGAAACAAGCGTAGTCCCCTTTTCCAACCTACAATTTGTCTATCAGCATAGAACATTTACCAGAAGGGATAGGCAAAGTCTTCTTCTTTTGGTCTAGTATGTTGATAGTAAAGTAATAGAGCTTCTCGCTTTCCATTTGAATTTCCCAACCGCGGCTACTCTTGTTGCTTAAAATAGTTATAAGGTTTCTTTTTAGAGAAAGCTTTTCTATGCCCATAATCTCAAGGTTAGGAATAACCCAGTCTACAGTCTTTTTGGGTAAGGAAATATTTAGTCCGATTACATTTTCAATCATCAAGGCTATTGTAGAAAGTCCTATGTAGTGCATGAATTTACGACGGGGAAATTCTGGAACGGCTTTGCAAATAGCAGGACCTTCTTTTTCCGGCAAGTAAGCCTCGAACAAGTCACCCTTTTCATTACTGTTAAGGGGGCTTAAAGCCTCAAGTATATAGTAGAGATGGCGAATAGCACATTCACGGGCAAAGGCATAGCGTTGATACTTTTCTAAGCCCTTGATTACCATAAAGTTAAATGAGGGGAATACGGAACCGCAAAAAGCATCCCCATAGTCCTTGTAGTCAGGGCTGTCCTTACTTAAAGTGGGGAAGGGATGGTCTGTTCCAAAAGTCGCTGGATTAGACAGGTGAGAAATAAGAACATCAGCCCTGTCTGCATTGGGCAGTTCTGCAAGCAAGGGCCAAAATCCCGCTATAGTTTTTTGGGGCAGTTTATGTTCATCTTTGTCCAAATCATAATAAAAGCCAGTGTCGCTATCCCACATAAGGCCGTTTATCCTGGTTTTCAGGCTAAAGTACATCTTCTTGTACTTAAAGCTCAAATCCTTATCGTTAAGGATATCCCCGAGAGCAGACATATACGAAGCATTTATAGCCATGCAGGAATTAAAGTCCACGGGGAAAAAACAACCCTTGCGGGGGGCGTTGAACATAGTGGAAAACTGATAGGGAACACTGTACAGTCCGTTAGGTTGCTTAAAAGTCCTGTCTATCCATTCCATGTAGCGTTGCAAAATGGGGACAACTTCCTTAATGCGACGTTTGTTGGCACTTTTATGATACAGGTTGTACTCGGCCCAAGCAAAGAGGGGCAGGCCTACACCTTCTGGATTTGAAGAATCTGTCATAGGCAGATTTGTTTTTGTGTCGTATCTCCAGCGGATAGCCCCATTTTCTTCCTGGCGGGCATAAAGATAGTCTATATCCTTATTGGCAGGGAAATTTCTATTTGAGTAAACTAAAAAAAATGAAGCAAATATAGCCTCAGCCTGATTTAAGACAAACTGAGTCTGCCCCTGATCTAAAACAGGGTAGACAAAAAGGCCATCTGCGGACTTATCGCCAGTAGCAGGGTCAATCCAATAGTCGGAAAGCCAGTTCCAAGTCTTATCATATATATCAACAAAATCCTGATCATAAAAATGGATTTTGGGAAAATCACGTTTATTCAACTGTATCTCCGTCTCAAAAACTTTCTCAAATTCAGCATTTTACATTATATCATATTTTTTGAAAAAACGGTATAATTTTATAAATTTTTTTTCAAAAATTTTGCAAAAAAAGCCTTTTTTCGGTTGACAAAGACCGAAAATTTTTAGAGTTACCCCAAAGGGAGGCATACATTTATGTATCAGACAAACATTTACCTACAGGCAAGAATCCTACTTTCCGCTGTACCTGGGGTGTTTAATGTAAAGGAAAAAGAAGGCAACAAAGATATCCTTACAGCTAAGGCCACATTTCTTGATCGTAACAACAAAAGCTTTCATAGCGACAAGGTAGAACTGCAACCTTCTGTTTTGCATAAGCTGGCCTCTTTAGTTCACGCACTCGGTTCAAGCCTGATTCAAGAAGGGGAACTAGATTACATTGAAGATTTAGGTCAGGAAGTGCCGGATGACAAAAATTTTACAGGCTATTCACTAAAAGTAGCTGTAGGCGGCTACCTAGAATTCAACTTTCACCAAAGAAATAAAAGGATTAATATAGAAGAAATTAGGATAGAAGAAGACAGGGGGCGGCTTACGAGAAGCGGGGGAAAAACCCACATGGACTGGACCTATGCCGGTTGCCCTTCGCTGCTTATAAAGACCAGCCCCTCCTTTGAGCTTGGGGAAGAAGCAGAGCTTTTTTTAAATGAGCTTTACACACTTTCAGCTTATTTAAATCTTATTACAGGAGATCTTGCCGAAAGCGCAATCAGGTGCAATGCCTATGTTTCTATATGCCAATACGGTACAAAAGCAGATTACACTGTAAAACTAAGAAACCTTAATTCCTTTAATTTTGTGCGGAAGGCAATAAATGTAGAACTTACAAGGCAAGAAGAAATTCTTTCTTCCGGCGGAAATCTTACCAGCGAAAGTAGGCTTTGGATAGCAGAAAAGGGGATTACAGAAAGCTATAGATCAAGGAAGGAAAAAACTAGCAAGATCAAGCGATTTTCCCCACCAGTAAAGGTTGCAATTCCAACAAATACAAGTTTTGTGCAGACAGAACTCCCCTCTGCAAGAAGGGCCAGGCTTAAGAAGACTTACGGACTTTCTAGCTTACGTGCACTTTTTATCTGCGGGGAAAAAGACAGGGCTGATTATTTTGAGCAGGCAGTTGAAGCAGGGTCCCCACCCCTTCTTACGGCGCGATGGATTGCCAGCGAACTGATGAAAGTCTTAAATCTGCATAAGACAAGCATAAAAATGGGGCTTTTGACGGCAAGTAAATTCGCTTCCATCATGAAGATGCTTGAAAATGGAAAAATCAGCTCTGAAATTGCAAAGAAACTAATCGCCAAGGTTTCTGAAAGCGGGGAAGATGCAGAATCAATAGTGGAACGCGAAGGTTGGACCCTTCTTTCTTCAGACGAAGAACTGCTTCCCTTAGTAAAAGAGGTCCTTGAAGAAGCTGAAAACAAAAAAAGCGTGGAACTTTTACGAAAAGGAGATATGGCTCCCCTTGAATACCTAACAGGCTGCGTTATGAAAAAAAGCAGGGGCAGAGCCCTTGCGCAAAGGGTAAAGGCCCTGATAAAAGAATCGTTAAAAATCAGCGTAGTCTACGTCTTTACGATGGGAGGCACCATAACTGCACAAAAAATGCCCGACGGTTCTGTTGTAGCCCTTAAAGATTTTGAGCAGCCACCTGCTTTCATCAAGGGGATGCTTAGCG
>CAJOQA010000131.1 GCA_905236465.1 uncultured Treponema sp. | reverse complement strand
TTTTTTTTTATGGATTTTTCACCCCCTATGGTTTCAAGATGGCATGCAAAATGCTCTCATCTCTTGTACTAGAAAAATAAAGTAAAATGTGATAAGATAAAAGAATGAAAAAGAACATTTTTTACAAATTAGCATTAGTTTTTTTAACATCTGTTTTTCTTTCGGGTTGTCTAACAACAACTACTTCAGCCGGTAGCGTAGGGGCAGACAGGAAGCAACTGCTTTTGGTTTCTGAAGAAGAAATGAACCAAAGCGCAGACACCTCTTATGCAGAAGTTCTAAAAGAAGCAAAAGAGGCGGGAACGCTCAATACAAATTCTGCTACGGTTCAAAGGGTGCAGAATATTGCAAAAAAGCTGATTGCCCAGACCCCTGTATTCAGGTCTGATGCCCTTTCTTGGGACTGGCAGGTTAACGTCATTACAGACGCAACCGTAAACGCCTGGTGTATGCCCGGAGGAAAAATCGTTGTTTACACGGGAATAATTGATTCCCTAAGCCTAACCGATGGGGAACTTGCGGCTGTTATGGGACACGAAATTGCGCACGCACTAAAAGAGCACAGCCGTGAACGTGCCAGTCAGGAAGGCTTGCAGAACTTAGGTGTTGCAACTGCAGCAGCACTTTTGGGCCTTAAAGAAACAGGAACAGAAATTATTGGTCTTGCAGCCCAGTTTACAGTAGGTTTGCCTTTTTCAAGGAAGCATGAGACAGAAGCAGACCATATTGGCACAGAACTTATGGCCCGTGCAGGCTACGATCCATATGAAGCTGTAAATATATGGAAGAAAATGGCGGCAGCCTCTTCTGCCAGTGTTCCAGAAATTATGAGCACCCACCCTTCCCACGAAAGCAGAATTGCTGATTTGCAGGTTATAGCAGAAAAAGTCTATCCTCTTTATACCGCAGCAAAAAAATAAATGTCTGTGGAGGAATAAAAAATGGCAGATACAACAGCCTTGCTAGAACAACTAGGCATTACTAAAAAAGATTCTTTCCTGCATAACTACATAGACAAAAAAAATATGTCTATTGCTGTTTTTGTGGGAACAATTATCTTTTTTCTTGAAATGATAGTTCTTGCAGTTGAATTCTCTCTTACAAAGCAAGTCAATAAGTTTTTTGTTATGAGATGGATTTCAAGACATCTGCCCATTTTTATTCCCGTTTCCTTTACCTACATAGGTACTGCTATTGCTGCGGCTGTGTATTTAAAAAAATCTTGCAAAAACCATGCCATCTCATTGGTAATAATTTACTTTCAAATATGCGTGACCAGCCTTTTTGCCTTTTCAATCACTTATAGCAGTTGTGTCTACGGCAAGTTCTTTTTTGACCTAGTTCTTACCATATACATGCTTTTTACCCTCTATATTCTGAACCCGCTGACGGTAATCTTTTTCTTAAGTGCAGCCTTAGCTACTTTTTTGTACTTCATAAACGCAAACCCCGACACCCGCCACCTGCTTACCCCCCAGAACATGATCTACATCGGAACGGAGCACTTGGCGGTTCTGATTGTAAGTATCCTGCGCCATGCAACATCAATCCGTTGGTCTAGGGCAGAAAGTAAATTGCAGCAGACAAACATTGATTTACAGCGGATTTCATTTTACGATGCCCTTACAGGACTAAAGAACCGCTATGCCCTCAGGGCAGATTACGACAGTTATATAGGGCGGGATGTCATTGTAATAATGACTGATATTGATGACTTTAAGTTTTTCAACGACACATACGGTCACGATGTTGGGGACTTGATTATTAAAAGCGTAGCTGACCACATTAGAAATGATTTTACCGAAAAATACAGCTACCGGCTTGGCGGAGACGAGTTTTTGATTATCAGTACAGGGATTCCCATAGAAGTTTTTGAATCGCAACTAAGCCGTAAAAATAAGGAGCTGAATAAAGTTACTGTAAAGGGAAAAGACATTTACTCCTCAAATTCTGCAGGCTACATTTACGGCTACGTGCAAACCGAAGACATGCTTCGCGAAATGATACAGCTTTCAGATACACAGCTTTACGAAGCAAAGAACAGGGGAAAAAACTGTGCCATCGGTCTTTCCTACACTGACGCAAAGGAACGGATAAACACAGAATCAGTTTTTACCATCAAGGCCAAGAACAAGTCAGGCTTAGATATGCTTACCTCCCTTCCAAACATGATGACTTTCCGCAACAAGGCCCTGCTGATTCTTAACAATACAAATTTGCAAGAAAGCCCCATGTCAGTCGTCTACTTTGATGTAGATATGTTTAAGCTCTTCAACGAAAAATATGACTTTCAGCGGGGAGACCAGCTTCTAAAATCCCTGGCGGAGATTCTTGAATTCAATTTTCCGGAGCAACTGGTATCGCGTTTTGCTGATGACCACTTTGTGGTTCTTTGTAAGTCTGAAAAACTTGAGCACACACTGGAAAAAGTGCAACTAGACTTCTATTCAGTCTGGTCAAACAGGTTAAAGGCTGGCATCTACAACTATACAGATAAGGAAACTGATATTTCCATTGCCTGTGACAGGGCCCGTATTGCCTGCGACAGCATAAAAAATCAGTATGCCATTGATTACAGGTATTATGATGAAAAGCTGAATGAAAATCATCTGATGGAACAGTACATCATAGACCACTTTGAGGATGCATTGCAAGGTAACTGGATTTATGTCTACTTTCAGCCGATTGTCAGGACCGCGACATACAACATCTGTGACTTTGAGGCCCTTTCTCGATGGGAAGACCCTGTGTACGGCCACCTTGAGCCTTCAGTATTCATTCCCATTTTGGAGAAGGCACGGATCATATACAAACTTGACCTCTATATTATCCGTCACATCTGCACTGCATACCATTACCACCTGCGAAGAAAACTGCCCCTTATTCCCATTTCAGTCAACATTTCACGTGTTGACTTTGATATCTGCGATATTGTGGGCCTCATAAAAACTGAATTCAACCACTATGATCTTCCAATCAGTATGCTTTCCATTGAAATTACAGAATCAGCTTTTGTTGAAAACACAAATGTGCTCAAAGAAAATATCACAAAACTCCGCAACGCAGGCTTTCAGGTTTGGATGGACGACTTTGGTTCCGGCTATTCTTCTTTAAATACCCTGGAAGATTTTGGTTTCGACGTAATAAAAATCGATATGAATTTTTTAAAGAGGTTTAACACCAGCCCTAAAATACAGCCCCTGGTAACACATATCGTATCTATGGCAAAGGAACTTGGCATAAAGACACTTGCTGAAGGAGTTGAAACCACAGAGCACCTTGAATTCTTAAATAGAATCGGTTGCGAAAAAGCACAGGGCTATCTTTTCTCAAAGCCTTTGACCCTTGTTGAAGTAACAAATATGCTTGAAAAAAAGACACTGCCAGTAGAGCCGGAGGATGAAAGAAGCTATTACGACAGTATTGGAGCTGTTAACATTCTTAATGCAAATAATATAGAAAGAAACACTAATATCCCTGTCTTTTCAGAAGGAGTCGCCTCTGCCATTATAGAAGTAAACAAGAAGATAATCCGCTATGTAACCGCAAATGTAGCCTACATGAATTTCTTAGCAAGCCTGAATATTTCCAGCCTGCAAACTTCAGAAGAAATGATAAACAATCCAGAAAGAGAAAACAACAAAATCTTTTTGAAAGGTGCAGAAAATTGCCGTAAGTCAAAAAAATGCGAAGTTATAAAATACAAGACAAACGGCAGGGACTGTATAGTCCGTATGTTCTACATAGCCACAAATTGCGTGACTATGGCTGATGCAATCGTAATCGTTGCCCTTAATAATTCAGACTTCAGTAAGTGCTGATTTTATTTCGGCCAACATATTCAAGATAGAAGCCTTATTCCTTTCTGAATAAACAAGGAGCTTCATCTTGTATTTTTCTATTATTGGAGAAAGAGACTTAAACTTTTCTTCGTCAACCTTGCTTGCATTGTAAGTTACAAGTATGCTTGAAGTCTTTTCGTTCCAAACAATTTCTTGATCGGCATTTATTCCATTTGCAATAGCAAGGGCAGTATTACGGATCTCATCGTCACGAAACATTTTATCGCGCAGTCTTATTCTGCCAGGGATATAGTTCACATCCATTACTCTGCCTCAAAGTCAGACATCAGGCGATCAGCTGCCTTTGCGCTAAACAAAATAGTTGAGGAATTGTGGAGCAAGGCCGCTGTAGAAGGACTGATCATGCCGAAAAGCCCCAGCATCATAAGGATGGTATTTACACCAACAATATTTTTGTTTTGGAAATCAATTTTTCCCATCAGCCTTTGGCCAAGGACACGGGTGTAGAGCAAACCTTCAAGCCCAGATCCTTCTGGAAGAACTATATCTGCTGTTTCACCTGTAATGGCCGCACTGTCTCCCATTGCAATACCAGTATCTGCTGCAGCAAGAGCAGGAGCATCATTTATGCCGTCTCCAATCATGATTACAGCCTTGCCCTTTTTCTGCTCATCTTTAATATATGCAACTTTATCTTCTGGTAGGGCCTTAGATAAATAGTAGTCTATTCCAGTGGCAGCAGCGGCGGTTTTTGCAGCCCCTTCATCGTCCCCTGTGATCATTGCACAAGTTTCAACCCCATTTTTATGCAGTTTTTCTACAATGACTTTTGCGTCTTCGCGCACAGGGTCATTTATAGCAAAGACGGCAAGCAGGTGCTTTTCTTCTGCCAAGTACAAGAGGGATTCTCCCCTGTCTAAAGCCTCTTTTTGCAAAGAATCAAGTCCTTCAGCAACTTCGATCCCTTCATCTTCAAAGATAAAGTGGCGACTACCTATTAAAAGCCTTTTACCGTTCAGGCTAGTAGCAATTCCGTGGGCCACAACATACTCAACCTTTGCATGGTCTTCAGGGTGCACTAGATTGCGCCTAGAAGCCTCGGCCACTATTGCATTTGCAACAGGATGGGCAAAGTGCTCCTCAAGGCAGGCTGCTATGCGCAAGGCATCATCTTCACTTATATCCGCAAAAGAAATGACACGGGAAAGTTCCGGCTTTGCAGCAGTCAAGGTTCCCGTCTTGTCGAATACAACTGTTTGAGCCTTAGAAGAATCCTCTAAGAACTTTCCACCCTTTACTAAAATCCCCTTCTCTGCAGCCTCTCTCATTGCGGAAAGGACTGCGATTGGAGCCGCAAGTTTCATGGCGCAAGAATAGTCAACCATCAGCGTTGCCATCACTTTTGCGGGGTTACGGGTTATTAAAAGAGTTGCAATTGAAAGTATAAAATTATATTTTACAAGAGAATCTGCTAAATGCTCGCTTCTTATTTGCGAAGAAATTTTCAGCGACTGAGAATTGTCAATCATCTGAAGGATGTTTTGAATTTTAGTCTGACTTCCGACGGCCCGAACCTTTACAAAAAGCTCGCCTTCTTGAACGATTGTCCCTGCAAATACTGACTGACCTTCCTTGCGCTCAACTGCAAGTGGTTCTCCCGTTATGCTTGCCTGATTTACAAGCGCAAGCCCTGATATTATCTGGCCATCAGCGGGAATAAGGGAACCTGTGCGGACGGCAACGGTGTCCCCCACCTTCAAAAGCTTTAGCGGAATTGAACGTTCGGTTTTTCCTTCAACAAGCTGAACCTTGTCGTTGTCGTTAAACATTGTTTTTGCCAAATCGCCATAGGACTTTTTCTTTGTAAAGTCTTCAATGGTGTCTCCAATGTTAAGAAGGAAGTTGATGTTAGAAGCAGTCTTAGAATCTCCGGTAACAAGAGCGACACCTATTGCTGTTGCGTCAAGGACATCAGCTTTGAAAATAGAACCGGATGCGACAGTTTCAAGCCCTTTAAGAATTCTTGGAGCCATATCGAGAACCCGAAGAACCAAGCGAACCTGGGGAGGAAGTAAGGCCTTGGCATAGTGCATCGCTGTCATCCAAAAAAGTTCGCCAAACAGGCTACCCTCTTCATGTGGCTCTTCTATAGAAGATAAAAGTTCTTCATCGTTTAAATACTTTGAAGAAAGAGCCTTGAACAAGGCCCTTATTGTCTTTTCACTCTGAATTTCTACGTCATAATAAAGCAGAAAAGTTCCGGTTGTAAAATTGACGCTCACATCACTTATGCCTTCTTGAACTGCAAGTAGGTTCTGCGCAAGTGCAACTTGTTTTTTAGAAAGTTCCCTCTTGTTGTAGGCAACTCTAATACGACCTGGAATTGAATGCTTGACGTAAAAATTCATTTAAAAACCTTCCTGACTTAAGCCTTTTTTGCTGAAGATGCTGCCTTCTCGTCTTCTACATCTTCTTTTACAGTTTCAAGGAATTCTGAAGCATCTTCCTTAAGTTTAAGACCACCGGCAATTACTTTTGCGCAACCCTTGCGGAAAGTAGAAGTTTTTACCAAAGCAATGCCAGCTACGCCACATGCAACACCGATCCAGAATCTCTTGTCCTGAAAAATAGATAACATAGATATCCTCCGTAAACGTTACAGAATATAATGATAATTAGATATATCGTTCCTATTATATTCCTATGATATAAAAAAAGCAATACTTTTAGAAAAAAGTGCTTTTTGCTAACAAAAGAAAGCCTACTACAACTTTAAAACTTTCTAAAATGAATATTTTCCCCCGAATAAAAGCGAGGTCATATCCTTGTAAAGTCCATAAGCTCCGTCTTTATCAGGTCCTGCAAGAAACCAAGCATAGCCTAAATAAAATGAAATTTGATCACTTGCCGCATAATCAGCCTTCAAGTGTAAAAACGAAGAAAAGTCATTCAGCTCTATTATGCCGGAAAAATCCACTGTCAAAGTTTCAGAAAAAAAGGACTTTGACAAAGAAAGGGTGGCCTGATGTAGGAATGAATCTTCCCTATCGATATCCTGACTATCTTCAAAAAGATAGTCACAATAATATTGGGCAGTCATTGTAATAAAAGACGGCATCCAGTCTATTCCTGCAAGGGCGGTAACTTCATTTTTCTTGCTGGTAAAAGTACTTTTACCAGTTAGCAATGCCTGCACCTGCCTTGTAGCTGACAGGGCAAATTTTCTCTTAGGGAAAAATGCGGCTTCCAGGCGCAAAACCATCTGACCAAAGGGAATGGCTGCATCGGCTCCCACCATAGTCATTTTCTCAAACTTTCCAGAGATGTCAGGGAAGCCTGTATAATTGAGTAGCGGCTCATCATCATAGCCATAAAAGCCATAAAGGCTAAAGTCAGCAAAGGGTAGATAGGCCGAAAGCCTTAGGGCATACTCGCTATTTTCAATTTTTCTTTCAGGCTGAATTGTATTAATCGTTTGCGGAAGAATGGCTGGGGTAAAAAAAGGAATCCAATATGCATCTGCACTAAAGGCCTTGTAGCTTATGCTAAGGCGGGCCGCATCAATTCCAAGCCGGCTCTCTGTATAATCATCAAGGAGCAAGGCTGTGTAATCCTTGGGGCAAAGAATATCACAGACAGAAAGACCGTCGGCTTTTCCCCAAGCATTAATTTGCCTTCCTATCCGGACCGACCAAAAGGAAGTTGCATAATCGTACCAAGCTTCTTTTACCTTAAAAGATAAAGGGTCATCTTGAGATAGTGCATCGTAGGAAAAAGCTGCATCCAAGTTGAGGGCAGAATCATCTTGGCTTGCGTCAAGGTTTGCCTCAAATGCAAAGCCCCCTAAGATAAAGTCCTTGTCCGGCAGGTTAAGGGCAACATCATTTTTTAGGCTGCCCCCCAATTGTAAATCTACAGGAAAGGCCGTGGAGCTTAGGAAAAGTACAAGTGCAAGCAGGCTGAAACGCTTCATATTTATTTTATTCCACGCTCAAGGGCACTTTGAGTAAAGGTAGTATCGCTTAAGTCTAGACCAAACTTAATGTCTTGCATCTCCAGCAGCGTAGAATGTCCTGTCTGGACATTTTTCATAAGCATCTTTTTTACCGTCCAGTAGCCATCAACCATTTCAACTTTGGAGCAGGTAAGGTCGCGTTGCTTTTCGTTACGCTTATCAAAAAATTCCGCGTGATACAGCATAAAGTTTTCTTTACCAATCCACATGATGCAGCGGGGGTTCTTTTTACTAGAATCTTTTGCAATACATTCAACCATGAAACAGTCTATGCCTTCTACTTTTTCTTCCCCTAAGAGTTTGTAGGTGTAGTCATCCAATTTTCTGTCATCGCCAATATCCTCATAGGTGAAATCAGTTCCCATAAAATCATCCCCTTTAGAGGAGCCTGCAATACGGCGGACTTTTTTCATGGCCGGCATGTAGAGCCAAGAATCTGAATCTTTTGAAGAATCGTCATAGTCAAAAGTCAGGTAAGCAACTCCAGCCACATCTTTTGGGGTAGTAAAAACGATAAGTGTTTTTTCTACATCGCCATAATCCTTTGACTTCATGCTGACTTGGCGGATGCGGTTCTTGCCATTCTTGCCGGTCAGGGTCATCGTTGCTGTATAGGAAGAAGTTTCAGGCTCGGGAACCTGATCGGACAGTTCCATAATCTGCCGCCCTGTTAAGGACTGGGCACTTACAAATGCAGCTAACGTAAATAGAAGTGATAAAAAAACTAGTCTTTTCATTTTACAACCTCCAAATGGTCAGAGCCAAAAGGCTTAGTAACAAATATTAAGACAGGGGTCAAAGTATAATCAGCTATAAGGGCGCTTGAAAGTCCTATGATGCTAAGGTAGCCTAAGCGACAAAGGCAACTCATGGAACTGAACGAAAGGATTATGAACATGGAGCAGAGAATAATTGTTGTCATCCCCATAGTTTTTCCAATTTCCCTGTAGCTTGAAAGAATTGCGTTTCTATAACTGAATCCCTTTTCGTAAAAAAACTTTATGTGGTTGGTAAAGTGTATAGTGTCGTCAACCGCGATGCCTAAAATCATGGGCATTACGGTCATGGTAATCATATCCAAAGAAACGTGGAAGTAGCCCATAACACCGCCAATCATAATAACAGGTGCAAGGTTTGGAATCATCGCAATCAGTCCGGTGTGGAAACTTGCAAAAGCGATTGTCATTAAAACAAGAATTATAAGGAAAGAAAGGGCAAAAGATTTCAACTGGCCACGGACCAACTTTCCGTTCATAATCGCATAGTTTACAACTTCGCCAACAATAGTACTTTTTGCGTCAGGGAAAATTTCTTGGCTAAAGCGCTTGACAGAATCAAGGGTGTCTGTAATTCTTTCTGCATCATAGCCATTCATCTCAATGTGGATATAGGTAGACTTGTAATCTTCGCTAATCCAATCGTATAAGTCACCGCCACCAGAAATCTCATAAAGGAACATTTCCTGTGTTAAAAGATCATCATCTTGGGGAATTGAATAGAAGTCAGGCAGGTCTGAATTCAGGGTCCGGTTCATTTCTTTTATAATCTTAGTTACGCTGGTGACACGGGGCTTTGAACCGGAAACCTTTGTTGTTTCAAGGGTTCCCAGTTTTTCTGCAAGGAGATCAATTCTATTCAGGACATCATAGGATTTTAAAGAATCCTCATCCTCATATTCAATGAAAACATTGTACGAGTACTGACTGCCCAACTTTCCCTTTAATATGGAAAGTAGGCGGGCAATGTAAGGAGTCTTTTCTCCCATCATCTCCGTGTAGTCCATGTTGACTTTTGTTTTGAATATTCCCAATCCCATAAAAATCATCAGGGCAAAGGAAACAAGGATGATTATAATTTTTCCAGAAAGGATTTTCTCCCCTACCCTTTCCATCAGGAGGTCGGTTTTAGTAGCACCCTGTTCAAATTCTTTTGCCTGAGCCTCATTATCTTTCCCAAAGCTCAAGAAAATGGGGATGAGCACAATTACATACAGATAAACCGCAAAGACACAAGCAGCAGAACAACCGCCTACCCACCGCAGTGGCTGAATATCCGCGAACAAGAATGAGATTAAGCCTGCAGCCGTTGTTACTACAGTAAAGAAAATGGGCCAGCCGGATTCCTCAAAAGATTTAAGAACACTTTCGCGCCTATTGCCAGTCTTTCTAAAGTGCAGGCGGAATTCATTTACATAGTGAATGGCATAGCCGATGCTGAGCGCCATAGCTAGAAGGACTGGCAGGGCCAACATTTCATCGTTCCCCTCAGCATTAATCCAACCGCTTAGGCCTAAGACGCTGCAAATGCCTCCTATGGTTGCGATGCAGGGAACTATAACACCCCATAGGGAACGGACAAAGACAACTAGGCAGATTACCATAAGAAGAAAACCGAGCCCAATCCTTATGGCCAGTTCATGCTTGGTAACTAAGGTTTCCTCGTATTCTGTATAGCTTTCACCCGCAGGTTTTATCGTATACTTTTCAGATTTAAATTCTTCGCTATTGAAAATCTCCATAGCAGGGGGAACAATCTTATACATTGCGGAAGTAAGCTCTTCCGAATAGTTTTCCAAAGATAAGATAAGCCAAGTTTCTTTTGCGTCGTCAGAAACAAGCGTGTTCACAAGAGAGTCTCGGGACAAAATAAAGTCTTTTGTTTTTTGGATTTCCTCATGGCTATATTTTTTTTCAGAAAAATCTTCCAGTGGGTTCAGAATCTCAAAGCCATCGTCTGTACCCTTGGGGATAGACAAGGAGGTCAGTGAAGTTACACTCTTTGCATAGGGAACCTCGTTTTCAAGTCTTTTTCCCAACCTGTCTATGGCAGCTAAAACTTCAGGGTCAAAGACATCATCGGCTTCTATAAAAGCCATGACTGAATCATCTGCCCCAAATAAATCCTCAAACCTTTCTTGAGAAATCTTTATGGTATCCCAGTCGCTAAACCAGGACTCCTCATTACCGCCAAGGTTCAGTTTTGGCAAACCCAAGCTACACAGAAGGGTAATTACAGATATAGCAATAAGATATAGAACCTTATACCTTAGCTGGAATTCTCCAAGCTTCCTAAAAAGCGAATTAAATTTCTCAACCTTCATTTGTTAGCACCTGCTAATAAATATATTAGTACTTGCTAACAAAAATGTCAATCGCTAATTTTTATTAGTGGCTACTAACCCCTTTTGTAAAAAAAACAAAACTCAAAAGAAGAGGAAAGAGAGCAAGCCCTTCTTTTCATAGTGCTCAGATTTTATTTC
>CAJOQA010000130.1 GCA_905236465.1 uncultured Treponema sp. | reverse complement strand
TGCAGGATGTGCAGTTTCAAGGACAATACCAACTGCACTTTTGTCTATTACGCTTTCTGCCCATGAAGGAATATTTGCGGTTAGACCTGGCTTGCTAATATCTGTTTCAGCACTTCCATTCATAAGTTTTTCCATACCGCCAAGGCGCAAATCATTCCAAGCTTTCCATGCAACGGCGCCATGTGGGTCTATGATGTAACCGGTCTTGTCATTACATTCACGAATAGCAGACAGGGTTCCCTCATCATCAGTCCAATAAGAAGCAAAGAGGGCGCGAACTTGATCAAGATTATACATTGAAACTATGCGCTCATAATTACTTGGGGCTCCTACATCCATAGCATTGCTAAGGGTTGCAACAGAAGGGCGGGCCTTGTAGTCACCTGTTGCAATCCAATCTGGTACCGTGTGGTTTGCATTTGTAGCCGCTGTAAAGCCCCTTATAGGAGCTCCCATCTCCCTAGCAATCAGGCCACTAGTTAAATTACCGAAGTTTCCGGAAGGAACAACAGCGATTATCGAAGGATTTTCTATCTTGCTATCGTGAGGAATCCTATTGCGCACGACAAGAGAAGAATACATGTAATAAAAGGCCTGTGGAAGAAGCCTAGAGATATTTATGGAATTCGCAGAGGAAAGACGGAACTTTGCTCTTAAATCAGCATCTGTAAATGCTGTTTTTACAAGTTTTTGGCAGTCGTCAAAGGTTCCCTTTACTTTTAAAGCCCTGACATTTCCTTCAAAAGTAGACAACTGCTTTTCCTGCAACGGAGATATTTTTCCGTCCGGATAAAGAATTGTAACATCAATTCCTGGAACATTGTAAAAAGCAGAACCTACAGCACTTCCTGTATCGCCTGAAGTTGCAACTAAAATATGGAGATTTTTGTCTTCTGAACGATTGAAATAAGACATTACACGAGCCATAAAACGGGCCCCGAAATCTTTAAAAGCGCATGTAGGACCGTGGAAAAGCTCAAGAACGTATGTAACCTTATCTATTGGAACAATTTGGGCAGTAAAAGGGTAGGCATCCTGTATTATAGACTCAAGGTCTCCATCTGCTATCTCATCTTTAACGAAAGGTTTTGCCATTTCAAAGGCAACTTCACGGAAGGAAGGTTCTGGAATTCTGTTGATAAATGAATCTGAAAGTTTTGGGAATTCTACAGGGATATAAAGTCCGCCTGTAGTAGCATTCATGCCGTTCATGACAGCAGTCTTAAAATTGACTTTTACATTTTTGTCTCTTGTATCTGTATAAACCATAAATAGCACCTTTTTATTTGTATTTTTATGCATTTTAACAAAAAAGTCCTTTGTATTCAAGCCCTAACTAGACTTATAAAGGACTAGAAAAAGAAGTATATTATATAAGCAGTGGGCCAGAGTTCCTGTATAGACAGATTTTGTTTTTATCGTGCAAATTCTAAGGACAAGCCCACACAGAGCGGCATTTAACACAGCTGCAAAACCTAAATACCTATGGGCTAAGGCAAAAAAAACAAGGCAAATACTTTCAGCAAGAAACTGTAGAACTTTATTCTTTTTTTTAAGAAAGAAATCCCCTAAAAAAAATAGGGAATTGGGGAAAAACTGCCTGTAAAGAACTTCCTCATAATAGGCAGCTGAAATAAAGGAAAATAAAATAAAAAGAATCTTAAAAAAATAAATACTTTTGCTTTTTTCATCCAAAAAGGAATAAGAAATAAAGGCTGATGAGGAAAAAACTGAAGGGAATAAAATTGAAAGGGTAAGGAAAAAAGCATAAATCAGCATTAAAAGACCAAACGTAAGTGGCCACCATTTTAGGACAGTGACTAAAGTCTTAAAACGTAAAGTTTTATTTTCTTCTAGACATTTTAGATTTTTTACTGTATAGTAATGTTGAAAATCTAGAAAAAGTGCTATAAACAACTGAATGATTGCTCCCATATAAAAGCCCTTATTCCAGACCTGACTGTTACTTTCTACTTGTAAGATGGGTGGAAGAATAAGAAAAATAAAAACAATAGGGAATTCAAAAAAAATATAGTTCTTTTTCATAGATTAAGCGATATAATATAATAAAAGTGAGGAGAGGTCAATTTGAATATTGTCATTTCTTTTTTAATAATACTTGCAGTCATTGCACTTTTAGCACGCTTATATGTAATTAATAGCAATAAAATAAAATTCTACTCAACGGGATTAGACTCATCTTTTAGGATGGGAGAAGTTAGAATCCTGTGGAAACTGGCAAAAAAGTGTCAGTTAGAAAATCCTATAGCCTTGTATGTTTCTGTTCCAGCATTGAATGATTGTATTTCTAAAGTCATTATGGATGCAAGAACAAACAACACAATAAATTCTTTTAAAGTACAGCAGTTTTTGGATAAACTATACAAATTTCGTACAAGGGTAGCTCTTGACGCTGCTGGGAAAAAAGGGCTAGAAAGCTCTAAATATTTGGACGTAGGGCAGAAACTCCGTATTATCCTGCCAGGAAAGGGGGTATTTCTTTCAAAAATACTCAATAATGGCAGGGAACTTATCATAATGATTCCCAAACAGGAAGATAAAAAACATAAGACAGTACACATGATCCCGATTGATGAATGGGTAGGGAAAAAGATAAGTGTTTATTTGTGGCGCAAAGGCGACGCCTGTTATGCCTTTGACACAATTGTCTTTGATTCTGGAGTATTTCACGGAGAATCGGCACTTTTCTTACAGCATAGTAACTCTTTAGACCGTGCTCAAAAACGACAGTCAGTTCGGTGTCAGTGTGAAATTTATGCGCAAATGTATATAATTAAGTCTTCAGTCGTTGATTTTAACGTTGCTGATACTGAGCCAGGTTATAAATGCCTCTTAGAAGATATAAGTGAAGACGGGGCAATGATTAGGATTGGAGGCAAGGGGAAAGCCCATATACAGATAAAGCTTCAGTTTAACGTAAATGATACTTTCATAATGATGTATGGGGTAATCAGGGCAGTTGAATATAATAAAACCCTAAATCAGTCTAGGTTGCATTTTGAATGTACCCATATAGATGCAGCCATGAAGAATTCCATATTAACATATGTTTACAACGTTTTGCCACAAACAGAAAAAGAAATAAATGAAGCTATGTTGCAAACAGAAAAGGATAGTATGGAGGACAGTGATTCAGAAGATGATCAGTCTACGGGCTTAATAATACAAAATGGTGACTTACAGTAGATGAATAAGGAGATATAAGTGAAACTGCAGAAAATTCAAATTATAAGTTTAGTTATTTTTTTATGCAGCAGAGCTTTTGCCACCGAAACAAGAAATTTTAGAAGTGAATATCTAAAAGGAAACTTAAAAGATAAAATCCAAATCATGCAGGTAGCATGTAGCAATGGCGATTACTCCTTGTGTTTCGAATCTATGGATTTTGCGATTAAAGAACACGATTTTTTTGAAAATGACAGTGATTTCTTTGATTTTACACTAGAATCCATAAAAAGTTTAAAAAAAGATTTTTTAAGCAATCAGGAAAAAGATAAGGCTTCTAAGTACCTTTCAGACCTATTTAAATCCTTTTCTGATGAAGAAATAAAATTTGCAATCTTGGAGCAACTTGAATTTTTTCAATCACCAGCAACTGCATCTCTTTTAAACTCTTATGTAAGCAGTAAGATGCAAATTCAGGCAAAAATGGATAAAACCACATTAAAAGCAATCTCATTATTAAAAAATAATGGAAGTATCGCTTCTTTTAATATTCTTTTTTTGGCTGACATTCTAGATGTTTGGCCGGATTATAAAGAAGAACTTAGGGAATCGTATATACAGATGGCGAATTCCTGTGAAAATGAAATTCTTACAATATTTGCAAATGTAGATGCAGAAAAAAAACTTGAAATTCTCAATATAGTAAGTAAAAGTAAAAAAATATCGAAAAAAATATGTGGAGAAGTAGCGGAAAATGCACTTTCAGAGTCTATATATAATAAGGGGGAATTAAAGGATTCTTCTCAGGACCAAATAAAAGTACAGTTGCTTTCACTCCAGATTTTATCTGATGTAAAATGGACTAGGGCAGCTTCTCTTGCAACAAGTTATTTTCCGCTTGCAAAAGAGGAATTTGAAAACAAGCTGATAAGCAGCAGGCAGTTTGCTAAAGTAATAACAAACATTGCATCTGTTGCATCTGCTGACACTTGTACAGTCCTGACCCAGTATCTTGACTTCCTTAACAGTAGTATGGAAAATAATTCAGAACCTGTTGAAGCCGTTGTGCTTTCCACTATTAACGCTTTAGGAGGTTTAGGTAATAAAGCTGCTTTTGACTGTCTCTTATATGTAACTTATCTTAACTATCCTGAAACAATAATTGAGGCAGCAAAAGATGCTCTTGCCCAACTCAAATGGTAGGAACTGTCATTGCATATCTAAAAAAACCGGTTGTTCTTTCTTCGCTCATCTGCGGATTCTTAATCTTTTCAGGTTTAATCAAAGTAAAAACTTCAAATCCATATAAGTCTGCAATTGCCGTTGAACAAATAAATACTGTTTATGGAACAATATGTAGCAATCCTGTAAAGATTTCTTCTGGTAAATTCTATATGATTGACCTTGATATAGATAAAGTAGAAAAAAGCAGGGAAAACTCTAAAATAGAAGCAGAAGGAAGTGGAATTATAAAAGTATTGTTACCATCTGAAATCGTCGAGTCCGTATACCCTGGGAAACTATACTCTTTAACAGGAAAAAAAATACTGGCAGAAAAGGGTGAAAATATTATTTGTCAGGGAAACTGGTCAAAAAACTACATGGCTTTTATAGCACAAGATATAAAAGCTTTAGGCCACCAACAAGGTATTATTGGGCAAATAGTACATCTACGGGCTATATGCCGTTTGATTTTTAAGCGCTTACTTTTTTCCTGGGGAGCAGCAGGCGGACTTATACTTTCATTGCTTTCCGGCTCTAGGGAATATACAGAAGAAAGCATTGCAAAAGCTTTTAAAAATGCAGGTTTATCCCACATACTTGCCCTAAGCGGGATGCACTTGTCTTTTTTCTCAGGGGTAACAGGAAACTTTGGAAAAAGGGTATTTGGCATAAAATCGCTAGTATTTTTTAAAATCCTAGGAATTGTTTTTTTTATTTGGTTTGCAGGACTGTCACCCTCCTTATTCAGGGCGCTTTTGTGCGCAATAATAATTATTTTAGCAAAATCAGTTTATTGCATAAATATAAATATGATTGAAGTTCTATGTGCAGCATTTTTAATACATTGCGTTTGCCTACCAAATGATATTCAAAGCGCAGCTTTTATGCTAAGTTATGCCTCCCTTTTGGGCATATTGCTCTTTAGTTCACGTATAAACAGGCATCTTTGCCCCCTAATGCCAGCTTGCATTTCAAACTCTTTATCAGCCTCTATAGGGGCTCAAACAGCAACAGCCCCCATAAGTCTTTCGCTTTTTGGAACAATCATGCCTATAGGTATTATTGCCTCCCTTGTAATCTCACCAATGGTAACAATATTCTTAACTACCAGCTTGATAGCAATACTACTAGGCCTATTCCTACCTTTTCTTTCACCCGCATTTGGTGCTATACTTAACATTATGTACACAGCAATAAGCCTTCCCCTTAGTTTTTTCGCTTGTGTACCCCCAATAACTTTTAGGTAGGAAAAATGATACATCCAGATTATAATTCGGCTACAGCCTTAAAAGCATACTTAGACTCAAAAAATATGTCTATGCAAAAAAAATTCGGGCAAAACTTTTTATTGAATAAAAATGCACGGGAAAAAATAGCTCTTTTGCTTAATCTTTCAAAATCAGATATTGTATGGGAAGTTGGCCCGGGCCTTGGCTGCATGACAGAAGTCTTTTTAGAAAAGGCAGGAAAAGTCAAGGCTTTTGAAATCGACAGGGGCTTTATAGAATCATTGAAAAGTTTTCTGCAAGAAGAAGAAAAAAATGGAAGTTTCCAGTTGATACAAGGAGATGTATTGAAAAATTGGCAAAAGGAAGCTGAAGATGCAAGTGTAAACAATTCAAAAGACTTACATATTAAACTTGCAGGAAACTTGCCCTATAATATCGCCGCAACATTTATAGCAGAGACAATAACTCACGGGTTTACATTTAGCGATTGTGTATTTACCGTCCAAAAGGAAGTAGCAGAAAGAATATGTGCAAAAGAATCTGAAAAAAATTATTCTGCTTTTTCAGTATTGTGCCAATGGGCCTATGATGTAAAAACAGATATAGAACTTGCAGCCGGTAATTTTTGGCCACGGCCAAACGTTGCGTCCCAAGTTGTTGTTTTGAGGCGTAAGGCAAAAAAATTGGAATGTGAAAATCCTGATTTATTTGTTAAAACAGTTCATGCTCTTTTTTCCGCACGAAGAAAAACGATTGCAAATAACATAAAACCCTTACTAGCAAATGCTAATGCGGAAACTATAGATGGGCTTTTTAAAAGAGCTGGGATCCCAAAAACACAAAGAGCGGAAAATCTAAGAATAGAGGACTTTTTGTTATTGGCAAATGAAATCCTTTTTGTTAAAATGGAAAATAGTGAAGGAATAAAAAAATGAATATTGAAGAAACAATAAAATGTAATTTTGATAAGGTGAGGGAAGAAATTGCCCTGGCCGCAACTAATGCAGGAAGAAGGGCAGAAGATGTAAAGCTATGTGCTGTAAGCAAATTTCATCAATTGGAATCCGTTTTAGCAGCGGTAAAAAGCAAGCAGTTTTTATTTGGGGAAAACAGGGTTCAAGAAGCCTGGGAAAAGTTTACAAACCCAGCGTTAGCTAATACAAACGTTGACCTACACATAATAGGAACATTACAGAGCAACAAGGTAAAAAAAGCTGTGCAAATAGCATCGTGCATACAATCTGTTGATAGAGAAAGCATCCTAGAAGAAATCGAAAAGCAAAGTTCAAAAATCAACAAAAACATAAAAGTTTTTTTTGAAGTGCATACAGGTGAAGATTCAAAGTCGGGCTATACAAGTGAAGCAGATTTATTTCTTTCGGCTGAAAAATGTGCAAAAGGTCTTTTTCCCCATATTCAGGTAGCAGGCCTTATGACAATGGCACCTTTTACCAAAGATGAAAAATTAATACATACATCTTTTGAATACTTAAGAAATTTGAAGGAAAAACTAAATAAATCTTTTGATCTTCCAATAACAGAATTGAGCATGGGTATGTCTGGCGACTATAAGATTGCTATAGAGGAAGGAAGTACAATCGTAAGAATTGGGACAGCCTTATTCGGCCAAAGAGACTACAGTAAATAAATGAAGAAGCTCCTTTTATTTTTTTTAATTTTTACACTTCTATTCCCAGCTTCAATTTTTTCGCAGTCAAGCGATAATACTACAGACACTGCTGAAGAATATACCTGGGAAGAATTTCCTCAATGGGCACATGATTTACGGCGTACAGAAGTAATTACCTTGGGGTCTTTGCCTTTTACAACCCTGTGGACAATACTCATCTATGGGGGCTATCAGTATTCAAAAGGTAACACAAACTCTTTTCCCAACCCCTTTAGTTCATCTGATACCTATACAGAAAGTGAAATAAAAAAAATACTTGCATATTCCTTTGCTGCAAGCGGAGCAATTGGTCTGAGCGATTTTTTATTTAATCTTATAAAGCGAAAAAATATGGAACGAAAACTAAACAGGCTTAAGCAATCTGAAAATACAGTGACAATAAATCCGTTAACACCAGAAGAGGCAGGGGACTTGCTTAGAAAAAATCAGGAGGAAAAGGAGTAATGCCTTTTTTTAGCGTAAAAGTTCCACCCCTTATAGAAAAATCCCAGCGTTTGGATAAATATATAGCATCTCTTCCTAATAGCATGAACAGAAGCAAGTTAAAGTCAGGGCTTGTTAATATTTTTGTAAATGGAAAGAAAGAAAAAATCTCTTATAAAATAAAGGGTGGTGAGCAAATAGATATAGATTGGGAAGATCAAGTTCCTTCTGATATTGAACCTGAAAATATTCCCTTGGACATTTTATATGAGGATGAAAATGTCTGCGTAATAAACAAAAAGCAAGGGATGGTAACGCATCCCGCTTGTGGAAATTGGACAGGAACACTTGTAAATGCACTTTTATTTCATTGGGGTAAAGAAAAAATCTCTCAGCAAAAAGAAGGAACAGCCACAGAACTTATGATGCAAAGGCGGCCTGGAATTGTTCACAGATTAGATAAAGACACTTCCGGAATCATAATTACTGCAAAAAATCGTGACGCTGAAGAATGGTTGCAAAATCAGTTTAGGGACCATAGAAATTTAGTAAAAGAATATATTGCAATCTGTATTGGACGTCCGCAGCATTATAAGGGTACGGTAAAAACGTATATTGCAAGGGATTTAAAGAATAGGCGAAGATTTAAAGCCATACCATTGACAGAATCTTGTCAGGCAGGAAAATATGCAGAAAGTTCGTATATCTGCATAGCTTGCTACGGGCAGTATTCCCTTATGCGAATTAGAATAGCTACAGGAAGAACTCATCAAATCAGGGTCCATATGAAATACTTAAACTGCCCAATCTTAGGGGATCCCATTTATTCAAAAACAGACAAAAATTTTCCTCATGCAAATCTTATGCTTAATGCACGGCTGCTTAAAATACGTTTACCAGGAAAAAGTGAAAAATCAGAGTTTAAGACAGATACGCCTGAACGCTTTTTAAAAATACTCAAAATTCTTCATAAAAAATATAAAAAGGTTATACTAGCAAAGGACAAATAAATGGAAATAATTCATAACCCCAGCCTTGAAGAACCTTTTATTGTTGCCTATAAGGCTCAAGGACTTCCTACTGCCCCCATAAAAGAAGGGGATAATTGTGCCTTTACGCAAATAGCGGAAATTTTTCCTGAATGTAAAAGTGTACAAGGAAAAAAAGCTATAGAAGGAGGTCTGCTACACAGGCTTGACACAGATACACAAGGACTTATTTTAATTGCAACAAATCAAGACTTTTATGATTATATGTTAGAAGGGCAAGAAGAAGGCAGGTTTTTAAAAAAGTATGTAGCCACATGTAATAGGGATCTTCTTATAACTGAAAAGCTAAAGGGATTTCCACCACTACCAAAAGACATACAGATGAACTTAAACAAGTCTAATAGATTTGTACTGACATCTTCGTTTAGGGCATTTGGCAAGGGGAGAAAAGAAGTCAGGCCGGTTACAGAAGAATGTGGTCATTATCAAAGTAAAAAAGCAAGCAAAAACACGTACGAAACAATAATTGAGCTAAATAAAAACAAAGACACATCTTTTTCAGCATATTGCACAATAACAAAAGGTTTTAGGCATCAAGTTCGTTGCCACTTAGCTTGGCTTGGATTCCCGATTATTGGTGACAAAATTTATAATAGCGGCTGTTACGAAAAAGAAAAGCTACAGTTTTTTGCTACAAGCCTAACTTTTACTTGGAATAATAAAGAATACACTTTTTCGGGGCACCCATAAAAAAAACCTCCCAAAAGGGAGGTATGCCCGGAACAAGACTTGAACTTGCACACCCGTGAAGGTTCTAGTACCTGAAACTAGCGTGTCTACCAATTCCACCATCCGGGCTAAAAGAAAAGTGTCTATAGTCTATTTAAAAACAATCTTTTTGTCAAGTATTTTATTGGCATCTGCAAAAAATAAATGCAATAATTCCAATAAGAACAACTATACTACATATAAAGAGCCATTCAGGCGTATCAGAAGACACACTAGCGTTAGGCTTTTTTCCCTTCTTTTTTCTTTTGTGACCAGCATTTTCAGTAGCTGCAGGCTCTTCTCCGTTAATCTCTTCTTCTGACATAGCATAGTGGCATTTAGGACACCCATTTTTAAAGTCATGGACAGTGCCCATGTGACCACAAGAAGGACATCTAACAGAAGAGAAGAACTTTCCGCATTTAGGGCAGAAGCGAGCGTTTGCTGCAACTTCTGACCCACAGTTTTCGCAAAAATACTTGGCCTTTTTGTCCTTATTGCTACTCATTTGAGCTATTTGTTACAGTATAGTCATAAATCTGCCAAATACCATCTCTCTGCCTTACATAATATGTGTAAAGCTTCTTTTCTGTAAAAGTATCATTCTTAAACCATTCTTCAACTTTTACATACCCCTTAGTTTGATCATAAGTTGTTGTTTGTATTTCAAAGCTAGAGGGGATAGCAACTATATCAAAATCAATCCTATTCTTCATTAAATCAGCCTTAAACTCTCTAAGCATTTCATTTCTTTCAGCTGCTGAAGAAGAGTCGTAACGACGCTTTCTGCTTGCATTGCGTTTAAGAATTTCTTCAAGATCAAGATACAAGAAGAACTGATCCCATAAAGTCCTTTGGCGGGCAACGATTGTCTGCTCAACAACCTTGTCAGGACTTATTTCTTGTCTTTCAAGGATAGCCCCATTTTCATTTTCTACGTTGAGCATAGTAGATGAAGAAGCAGAAGGTGATGGCTTTACCTCAAGGCTCAGGCGGTTGGACTTTATGGAATAATCACCATTTCTGTACAATTCAGGGAAAAACTCCAATTCAACATAGTAGATTGAAGGCTCTGTAATATCCAAATATTGTTTTAAATTTTCAACAAAAGAATATTCTTCTTCTGGTTCCAGGGAAATCTCCCTGTAATATACAGTCTGATTTGTTTTACGCTTCTTTTGCAATGACTGAGTAGACGATAGTAGCGTATTCTTAATGTTAAAGGCCTTAAAATCCACACTGAACATCCTGTCTTCCGCCAACTTAAAACGGAGTGGCTCAGACCCCTTGTTTGTAATGGTGACATGAACCTTTATTGGATTTTCATCAGTCTTACCAGGATAATACATAGTCCTGTCGTAAAATTTTATAGAGACCCCAACATCTTTCAACTGATTTTCATTTTTTACGCTTTTATTTTGTGCACATAAGGTCTGTGCAAAAAACATAAAAACAGTTATAATAACTGGCAGTGTACGTTTCACTAAATTAACCCCCATGGTTTAACTTTTTTGTTAAACCTATTTTTTAATTTTATCGGAAAATTATGAATAATACATTATCTACAAATTCACTTATTCCACTTTTGTCTTCATGGACAGATTTTAATCAAGCTATAAAACAAAGTGCAGATGAAATTTCCTCCTTACCAGCTGATATTATAGGTCTAAAAGGCTCCTTACGGGCTTTTTTTATTGCCCAATATATAGAAAGAAGAAAGGCAAAACGTATAAATGAAGAACAATACGGTAAAAAATTCTACTCAAATCAAGAAGACTATATTATCATTGTTCCAACACAGAAAGAAGCAGATGAATGTCAAACAGATTTACAAACTGTTATTGGAGATAAGTCTGAAATACTGAAATTCCCCTGGTGGGGGATGTTACCTTACAGACCGGCAGCAAAAGGCTCATCTGTTTTTGGCGAAAGAGCGGCAGTAATTGCAAAACTTGCATCTAAAAACCCAAAATCAGCAAAACCCAGGATATTTATAATTATGCAAAGGGCCATGCTTACAGCTCTGCCACCGCCTGAATATACAAGAGAGCTTCTGTTCTCAATAAAGAAGGGACAGACCTTTGATCCCATTGCTTTTGCAGACAAACTTACGGAAAATGGTTACACAAGAGTACCAAGGGTTACTGTACCCGGAGAATTTGCTCTTAGGGGAGAAGTACTGGACATTTTCATGCCAGGCACAGACCAAGCTAACAGGATAGTTTTTGATTTTGATACAGTAGACCAAATAAAAATCTTTGATACAGAAAGTCAGGCTTCAAAAAAAAACATTGATTTTCTCTTAATCTACCCAATGAAAGAAGTTATCTGGAGTGAAAGTCTTGTAAAAAATCTTGAAGTTATTTTAAAAAAGAAAGATAAGGAAGGAATCCAAAACAGTTGGGCTGAATATGATGAACGAAAAAAAACGGGTAGGGTACTAGAAAATAATGAAAGCGAAGGAAAAAGTGACTTCTCTTCAGAAGAAAAAAATAATCTTAAAAACTTAAAAAACATTCATTTAGCTCTTACAGAAACTGCAAAAGCTGCAAAAGAAAATCTTTTAACTGAACTGCTTGTAAACAAACAAAGTGAAGGCGAAGAGCTCTTTTATGGAATTTTATGGGACAGGCTTTATTCCATTTTTGACTATATCAGCGAACAAACATGTGTCTTTTATTTTGATGCGGACCGGCTCGTTAACGGACAAAAACTTTTAGAAAATGAATACACAGTTTCCTACAGGACAGCTAGGCAAAAACTTCCCGTTTTTCCTCCTGAAGATATGCTGTTTGATTTTTCTTCCATTATAGAACTTCATAAAAAAAGCTTTTATTTCAGGAGCTTAGATACACTAGACACAAAAGAAGAAAATGTTTCACCTGCTTTTTTAAAAAATGCTTCCATTGAATTACAAAGTGAATCTAGCCAAAGTTTTTTTGGTAATATCACTT
>CAJOQA010000129.1 GCA_905236465.1 uncultured Treponema sp. | reverse complement strand
TTTTTTTAGTTCTACAACAGCCCTGTCTGTATTTTGTTTATCCCCTGCCCTCATATCTATGGGGGCAATAATCTGTAAATAATCTACAATAACTAGGGGCTTATTTCCCGTTACCCCTATATGCTTTTCCACTGACTTCCTTATATCTTCTATAGTAATGTCCCCCATGCCGGTTTGGTAAAAGACATGACTTGCACTTTGACTATAATCTTCTACAACTTCCTTTAAAAAATCAGCATGATTTTTAGACTTTAGCGATGCCCCATTTAAAAGACTTCTTGTTGTAGTTGCATAAGTTAGGTCACTGCCCAAAGACTTGCACTTTTGAAAAGAAAGGCGACTTACAGACTTTGCAATCAATTCCTTTTTAGTCATCTCTAGGCTAAAGACTAAAACATCTTGCCCCCTATTTGCCGCCTGATCGCAAGTCTGCAAAGCCAAAGTTGTTTTTCCCAAAGAAGAAACTGCCCCAATTATGTATAGGCCCGTATAAAAACCGCCGTCTAAAGCCTCATCTAATGAATTAAATCCTGTGGAAATGCAATTTTTCTTTTGTACTTTTATATCTTCTATAAAAGTTTCAAGTCCATAGGCTGCACTTTTTTTTAGATATTCATCTGTTTTTGAGCAAAGGGCCTTTTTTTTAGCATCTTCTATTGCCTTTTCCAATTCCGCCCTATTGTTTACCAATGCTTCATTTGCATCCTTATAAGGTACAGAAAGACTTTGGCAGATGCAATCAATTTTTTCTTCTTCTAATTCTTTTAAAAGCTTTTTGCTTCCTTCTTCTCCAGCTTTGTCATTATCCAAAGAAATAATCAGGGGAAAAAGTGGTTTGTTTTGCTTTAAATAATCTATAAGTTTCTTGCTACCACTAGAACCCAATGCAACAGCACAAGCACCACATTCAATTATGCTTAAAGCATCAAATTCCCCTTCAACAATAAAAACCGGTTCTTTTTCTTTGCCTATTATTTCCAAGTTAAAGAGGGAATACTGCCCCTTTGGTTTTAAATACCGCTGCTTTTTGTCTGTACAGCTTATTGCCCTTGCATTATAGGAATTTTTTCCTGTGGGAATTACAAGCCTGTCTTTTTCTTTCCAATAGCCAATGTTATATTTATCTATAGTTTTTTTGCTTAATCCTCTTTTTTGCCAATAGTCTGTTAAACTTATATTCTTATGACATTCAGTAAAAAAAGATGTTAAATCCTCTATTTTTTCTTCATTATCTTTTCCCACGTAAAATATATCTTTTTCTAAATTGTACATTCTATAAACATGGTTAAAAAGGTCGGCACCTGTTAAGCCTGTATCCAAGGAAACTAAGTCAAAAATATCATAATCAGCACCACAGGCAAAGCAATGTACTTTTTGCCTTTTGCTGTCATAAGACATACTTGGATGCTTGTCTTCATGCAAAGGATTTAAACACGTGAAGTTATTTTTATAATTTATTCCCTTTAAAGAAAGATATTCTGTTATTTTAGCTTTTGCACTTTCTTTTATTTCTTTATTTGTCATTCCCTTTCCACCTTTATTATGAAAAGGAATTTAATGTTCTTTCGGCATAAATTCAATATGCCGAAGACCTTTTAATATATAGCTCTTTATTAGCTATATAATTAGCTTTTAGGAATTTTTCGCCTTAAATATTCCTATACATTATATAGCTTTATATTTTTGTAATTCCACCTAAAATATAATAAATTCCACTTGAATTATATTGAATTCCACCTATTTTATGTTTTTTTCCACTTTTTATATATTTTTTCCTTGATTTTTCCACGCAAAATATGTCTTTTTTGCTTCAAAAAGTTATATTTTACGTGGAAAAACTGGAAAATCCTTCTTTTTTCCCCTGATTTTGGCCCTTTTTCTAAAAAAAAGTTATATTTTACGTGGGAGACTGGTAAAAATGTTATAAATTGCGTGGAAAGTCCCCTAAAAAAGTTATATTTTACGTGGATGCCCTGTCTAAAAAGATATATTCTACGTGGAAAGAGGCCTTTTTTTCCCCTTTTTTCCCACGTAAAATATATCTTTTTTGAGCCTACCCCTTAATTCTTTTGGACGAGGCTTTTTGCCTTGTGCTTTTTTATGGCTTCTTCTATCCTGTTCTCCTTGTTTTCTGCAAGTCCGTTAAAGAATTCCGCATAATCATTAAAGACTTTAATTTGCGCATAACCGTTTGTTAAAAACTGATTGATGTTTCCGTTGCTGTCGTAACAGGCTTCTATGTGGATATCCCCGTTGTCGCTGTCATTTATTTCGCTGATAGCGTGTAATATCGGTTCCTTTATGTCCCTTCCCGGATTTTTAGTTTTGTTTTCATCAGGTAAGTCTAGAATCTGCTGTAGGGTCTTAAAACTTAGGTTAAAGTACCCCTTCTTTTTTATTTCGCTGATTCTTTTCCTTGCCAGCATAGAGATATTTAAAAGCGTATCGGCTGCGTTGTCAGAAAGAGAAAAGTATGACTTTGGCAGAATAGAAAAATACTGCAGGGCAAAAACCTTCCAGTTAATTCTTTTGTTTAGGTATATTTCTACTATCCCCTTTTTGATGTGGGCACCGGTAAAAAGAACTTCAATTCCGCTGTCTGTAATTTGCTTCATGTCCCTTTTGTCCCTTACGACTCCCTCAATCTTTATAGAAGTCAGCGGGTTTTTAGCCTGATTAAATGCCTGCCGGGCAGTGGTTATTGTTTTGTAGCAGCCTAAGTCTACAAAATCTTCTAAGGGAAAGCGGATTGCTATGTCTTGCTCTCCTGTTAGGGTATTGACGTTTTCGCGGCTTAGCTTTACCAAAGTATAAGTTAAAATCTTTTTTAAAGGCTTTTTTGCTTTTGAAAACAAATCAATGTTGTCTAGGTGGACGGTTGTTTCCGTGTTGTCCGTTGAATATTTAACCCTTTGGCTTACTTCCTTGCTGCTTCCATCCGGTGGGGTAAAAAAATCAATCTGAGTGGAATGGCTGTTTTCTTCCATGCGCTCCGCAAAGGCTTCCAGGTTATCTGCATGACTTACTATGTTTATCATTGAATTTGATGCAGGGCTGTTTGGAAAGCTAAAGAACTTTTGCTCGTCTTTTTTTTGCAAAGACTTTGAGGCATCTATTGTTGGGGTTATATTTACAATTTCATTTTCTTTCACTTTTTAGCCCCTTCTCTTCATAATCTTGTCCACAATTGAAAGTATGGTAGAAGAAATTGAATAGAGAGTTTCGTAAAAGCTGTTGTCTTCATTTGCAAGATTGATTTTTTCTTTAAATTCTATAAGGTCTTCTTCTAGCGGCATAAGGGAAAGAGTATCTATTTTTTTTGCTGCCTTTAAAAGCTTAGCCCTTTTGCTCTCTGCTAAAGGTTCTAGCACCCGCTGAAAAACAAGGTTCAGTTCTTCTGCCTTTGCATCTAAGCTCTTTGTGTCAAAGAGGACACTGTTCATAAACTCTATGTCAAAGGTATTAAATATTATGGACTGCACGAAATTTGACACATATATAAAGGCTAATGCCCTTTGCAGCCACAAAGATGAATCTTCTAAATCTTCAGTTTTACCCTTATCTAAAAGCAGGGCGTCAGCTGTAAAAAGTATGCCCTGTATTTTCTCTTTTCCATCTTTATCAAGAGCCCTAAGAGCTTTTTCTGCCCTATCAATTTCTTGAAAAGTTAAAAAAAGCTTGTAATAGCAGCTGTTGAATTCTTTTTGATATGTCTGCCTTAGTTTTGCTGTCTCAAAGATCAGCGATGAAATAGTTCCGTAAGCGTGGTATTTTTCTGTTTCCTCATCGCTTAATCTTCCTGTAATTTTATCAAAAAATGCCTGGCTGTATAGTTTTTTGGGGCTTTTTCCTTTTAGTGCGCTTGTTATGTCGTTTTCAACTGAATACAAGTGAATGAGTCCTACATCGCGTCCCGTCCATTCTTTTTGTTCTAAAAGTTCGTCTAATGTTTTTGTCATTGTGCTTTTCCTTGTGCGCTAGTTTCAAAAGTGTTCTGCTGTATCAGTATAATCCTACGTCTGAAAAGTGGACCAGATTCTTTTTTTCCTGCTGCTCTAAATATTTGATTGCAAGTTTTATTCCCTTAGAAATTGAAAGTCCGTGTTTCATAAAATAACTTTGAATTTCTCTTTTTTCCTTTTCGGTTGTGCGGACAACTATTTGCGTGTCTTTTACAACCTTTTGTAGTAGTACAGGTTCCTCGCTTTCTTTGTCATCTTCTACGGAAAAAGTATTTGTTACGATTTCTTCCTTTGGCTCCGGCTCGTTAGCCTTTGAAACAGTCCCTCCTAAGGCATTGAGAAAATCGTTGTCAAGTGTGTTTTTTTTAGGTGAGATTTTTTGCATTTGTTTCTCCTCCCCTACCCTACTTTAAAGCTTCCGCTATATCTGAAATTGAGCTTAATGTTTCTTTTTTTGCTCCTGCAATTACCTGAATGGGGACTCCTGTTGACTGTGATTTTCTAAAGCCCTGATCAACTGGGATAACGAAAACCTTAAACCCGTTTACTTCCAAAGTTTTGTATTGGGCCACAAGGTCGCGACACTGGGCAATGGCTGAATTGTTTTCGTTTAGAATCAATTTGTTTAAAAAAGGTTTTCCCCCAACGCTGACCCCGTAACAGTTGTCATAGCGTTTTTTCATGGAATCAAGGTTCATTTTAAAAGTTTTTAGTCCGTCATGGGAAAAGCGATCCAGTTTTAATACATTTATTACTTCATCGCTTGCTATAAAGCAGGATTCTTCTAGGGCACCGAAAGCTGGAGACGTGTCTATTATGCAGTAGTCAAATACTTTTGAAAGCTCCCCTTTTAGCTGGGCGATTTTGAACTGCTCTTTTTGGGCTACAGTTTCTTGATAATTCCTTAAACCGCCGTCTATTCCTGCTGTGGGGATTATAAAAAGATTTTCTACTTGTGTTCCCTGAATTGCATCTTTTATTGCGCACTTATCGGAAAGCACATCGGAAAGCTCGTATTCTAGTTTTTCAAGATTCATCCAGTCGGTGGCATTTCCCTGGGGGTCTGCATCTATTAAGATTGTGCGACCGTATTTTGCAAGTTCTACTGCTGTAGAAACTGATATGGAAGTTTTTCCTGTTCCACCCTTTTGGATGGCGAATGTATATGTTTTCATTTTTTTAGCCTCTTTATACTTTGTTTATACAATATAAACATTGTAATAAACGTTTATAACTTTGTCAAGACAAAATAGGCATTGTTTATATAATATTTATACGTTTGTATAACTGATAAATAAACGTTATCTATACTAAGTTTATACATTTGTATAAACGCCAAAATATGCAATATTTACCTTTCTTCTGTAGCCGACATGGCAACTATTGCGTGTTTCTTTGAGTAGGGGAGGGCGCCCAATCTTGCGGTTTTTCCAAAGGGGATGGCGCAAAAAGCGGTCTATTCCGAACTTGTTTCGGAATCTATACTGCTAGCTGCTTATGGTTGCCGTGAGAAATTTACGGGAGGTATGGCAAGTTATAAAAAGTGTACCTTTAAGAACTTCAGTTTTTAGAGGTGTTCAAATGTTTATACTATGTTTATAATTTGTTTATTTTGTATACTTAAAGTTTATATATTTGTCTATACGAAATAAACAAAAATAATCAGTATTATTTTTATGAGAAAAATTTATCAACATAAATGCAGTTTTATGGTTACAGAAATAGATTGTTACCTGTCTGTCTCTATAAAATCCAAGAAAATGCGTAAAAAGCGTGTTTCATGTTAAACAAAAAACTTTTAAAATTTTCATGGTAAACGTACCCTGATCCTGTAGCGTGACATTCTTTTTTTTATTAAAAAAAACTTTATTTTTTTATTAGAAAAGTTGATATTATTAATTTCTACTATATAATAAGAATTATGTGATATTAATCACAGGCAACCGGTAAAAAGTTTCGCAGCAAATTTTTAGCGAAACAATTATGCATGACAAGTTAGACTTTTGAAAATGCCTTTACTTTATTTTTTTTAAGGAGCTTTTATGAAGAATAGCTTAAAGCTAAAATTAATCTTAGGAACTAGCCTTGTAGTTGCTCTAAGTGTCCTTGTTATTTCTATTTCTGTTATACTTATTCAGTATAAGAATGAAACAGCCATGACAAATGAAACTGCGACTGTAAAAGTCAGCCAAGCAGCATCGGATCTTAATCTTTTTTTCCAAAAGCCTATCAGCATCGTAAACACTGTTTCCCATTATTTAAAAACACACGAAATAGACCAGGATCAGATTGAGGAATTCTTTGAGAAGGTTCTTGCAAATGAAGGAAACTTTTCCGAGCTTTATTTTGCAAGTTCTCTTCCATATAAAGACGGTGGCTTCTTCTATGCGAACGACAGATGGACACCTCCCGCTGATTATGATCAGACAACCCGAGCCTGGTATAAGGCTGGGCAGGCGGCCGTAACGTATGCGATTTCTGATCCCTATCTTGATAGCGTTACGAATTCAATGGTTTCAGCCCTTTCTACAAAAATAACTGATGTCAGTGGCTCTTTTGTAGGTGTTGTCGGCCTTGACATTTCGCTCAAGAACCTTGACACCATTGTTTCACCTATAAAGATTTCACGGTCTGGTAGGTCTTACCTTCTTGACAAAAATGGAAATTATGTAACGAATTCAGATACTTCCAAGCTGATGAATGTAAACTTTTTTTCAGAGAATAAACTTGGCAATTTGCAGAGTAGGATAACAGAAGGTTCTGTTTTCTATACGGACAATACGGGTAACGGTACTTATTTTGCCGCAAAGGTTATTTCTAAGGAAAGCGGCTGGATTTTTGTTACTGTTGGTCCCCGTGCAGAGCTTTTTGAAAATATCCGCAAAAATCTTATTGTAATTGTAACCCTTGCTATTATAGCCCTTGTAGTTTCTTGCCTGGTGGCAGGTTTCATTGCAACTTCCATAGTCACTCCTATTATTTCTGTGGATAAGGCTGTAAACAATATCGCTAGCGGGGATGCGGATTTAACCCGCCGTGTAGATGTCCGTAGCAACGATGAAATCGGTAGCATGGTTACAGGCTTTAATAAATTCACGCAGAAGCTTCAAGATATTATCCGCGATGTAAAGGGGTCAAAGGATATTCTGACAGGGGCAGGGGAGGAGCTTGTGCAAAGCTCTGAAGATACCGCAAGCGCCATTACGGAAATCATCGCTAATATTGAAAGTATGTACAAGCAGATAAACAACCAGTCTTCTAGCGTAAGCCAGACAGCTGGAGCCGTAAATCAGATTGCTTCTAATATTGAATCCTTAGAGCACATGATTGATCATCAGTCTTCGGGTGTAAGCGCTGCTTCTGCTGCTGTTGAAGAGATGATAGGCAATATCCGCTCAGTAAATACTTCTGTTGAAAAGATGGCCAATTCTTTTGAGGCACTTGAGCAGACAACTAAGAGCGGTATTACAAAACAGCTTGATGTCAACAAGCGTATTGAGCAGATTGAAAATCAGTCCCAGATGTTGCAGGAAGCAAACCAGGCGATTTCCAACATAGCGGAGCAGACAAACCTTTTGGCCATGAACGCTGCTATTGAGGCTGCCCATGCAGGCGAAGCGGGTAAGGGCTTTGCTGTTGTTGCAGACGAAATCAGAAAGCTGTCAGAAACATCTTCTACCCAGTCAAAAACAATCGGTGAACAGCTTAATAATATAAAGGAATCTATTTCTACCGTTGTTGCGGCTTCCTCCCAGTCTAGCGCTGCCTTTACATCTGTATCCGTAAAGATTCAGGAAACAGATGAGCTTGTTCACCAAATTAAGGCTGCTATGTCTGAGCAGACAATCGGTTCCAAGCAGATTAGCGATGCCCTGCATTCTATGAACAATAGCACTGTAGAAGTTCACGCTGCTTCAACTGAAATGTCTGAAGGTAACAAGGTTATTCTAGAGGAAATTAAGAATCTTCAAAATGCTACTACTGTAATGAAGGGCAGTATGGAAGAGATGAAGATTGGTGCTCAAAAGATTAACGAAACTGGTATGGTCTTAAACGAAGTATCTGGTCGCATGAAGACTTCTATAAAGGCTATTGGCAACCAGATAGATCAGTTTAAGGTTTAAGACTTTAGGCTATCTATATAGGCTACAGCTGAAAGGGCGGCTACGTTGCCTTCTCCTGCGGCCTTGATATATTGGTAGGGGGTCCCTGTAATGTCACCGCAGGCAAAGCAGCCTGGAAGGTTTGTTTTCATACTGCGGTCTGTTGCAATGTGGTTCCCTTCCATTTGCAGTCCTGGAAGCAGTTTTGAGGGGGCTACGCTTTCGCGCAAAATAAAGATTCCGTCAACAGCGTACGTGTTCTTGTCTGTGACGAGGCTTGTCACTTTTTTCTCACCTGCTACAGATTGTGGCTTTTCGGCAATGACCTGAATGTTTTCTTTTGAAAATGAGACTTCTCCCTTGTATTGCGGAAAGTAGAGGACTTGAGAGCAGTTTTCCGCTAGGAATTCAGCTTCGGCCTCCTCTTCCTTTGAATAGGCAAGGACGGCAACTTTTTTGTTCTTGTAGAATACGGCATCACAAGTGGCACAGTAGCTTACACCTCTGCTAAGAAATTTTTCTTCTCCAGGAAAGGGCTTACCAAAATTTACACCTGTTGCAATAATAAGGGCTTTACATTCAAGCTGGCTGTTATCTGCCATAAGAAGAGCGTAGTAATTTCCCATGTTATAAGCATTTATAACCCTTCCTGGTGTAAGCGTTATGCCCATTTGTTCTAGGTGGTTAAGAAAGGCTTTGCTCATCTGTTCTCCTGTTACATTTGGAAGACCTAGAAAATTTTTTACTTCGTGGGCTTTGGAAACTTTATCGCTAACACCTGTTTTTCCCAAAAGAAGAAATTTTTTATTTCTTGCCTTTGCTGTAAGGGCAGCTTCCATTCCTGCTGGTCCTGCACCTATTATTATGATGTCGTATTGTTCTGCCATAATGTCTCCTAAATTATTTTTGCAATTTCACCGTCTAATTTTTCTGGGGTGAATGTTGATTCGTAGCGGTTGATGATATTACCTTCGCGGTCAATGAGAAACTTTGTAAAGTTCCATTTGATGTCTGCTTTGTTTGCAAAGTCTTTGTCTATTTTAGAAATAATTCCGTTAAGTAAATCTGCCATCTTGCCTTCTCCAAAGCCCTTGAATGGTTTTTCATTTTTTAAGTAGGCAAAAAGAGGACTTTCGTTTTCTCCGTTTACATCAATTTTTGCAAACTGAGGGAATGTTATGCCGAATCTTCCTGTACAAAATGTGTGAATTTCAGAGTCTGTTCCAGGTGCCTGGCTGCCAAACTGATTACAGGGGAAGTCAAGAATTTCAAGGCCTTTTTCGTGGTACTTGTTATAAATTTCTTGAAGTCCCTTGTACTGGGGGGTAAAGCCGCATTCCGTTGCAGAATTGATTACCAAAAGTACTTTTCCCTTGTAGTCTGCAAGATTTACATCCTTTCCGTCTCTGTCTTTTACTGTAAAATCGTAGATATTCATTTGTTACTCCTTGTATACGATTTAATCGTGTACGATATAAATATAACGGACACTTACTCTTTTGTCAAGCATTTTTTTCATTTTTTTTTATATTTGACAAAAGTTTGTTTAGCAAGATGTAAAGTTGTTTTGCATCTTCAGCATCAAAGGGAAGGCAGCTTGTCATGCTTTCTGGGACTTTTACGGCTTTGTTTTTTAGCTCCTTGCCCCTTTTGGTAAGGGTGATAATAACTATTCTCTGGTCATTTTGATCCCGTTGCCGCTCGACATAACCGTAACTTTCTAGTTTTTTGAGCACAGGGGTTAGCGTAGCGGAATCAAGATATAGGTAAGAGCCTAAGTCGGTGACATTTATTTCTTCATGTTCCCATAAAACCATCATCGTTATGTATTGGGTGTAAGTAAGGTTCAAGGGATCCAAGAAGGGCCGGTACATTCTTTGTATTTCCTTTGAGCAGGCATAAAGAGGAAAACAGAGTTGATTTTCTAGTTTCAAGCTGTCATAGCAACTTTTGTTAGTGTTATTCATGTATACAATTTTATCGTATACAATCTTTTTGTCAAGTTAGAAAAGGGGGAAAAATTTGCCTTAATTTTGTTTGTTATGCAATCCTCGTGCTGCCAGCACAAAATTAAGGCAAAGCTTGAACTTTTATTCAACAACAATACAGTCAATATCAGGAGCGTAGTTCAAAGGGTTTTTGAAAGTAATAGTATTATCCCCTTTTTCAAGCTTTACTTTTACACTTACACTGCCAACTTTAGACCAATCTCCTGTGGAAGGACATTCAACCCAAATAGGACTTTTATCGTTTACATAAAGCAAGACTTTTCTGTTCTCTCCGCTAATGTAATAAAGTGTGATTTTATGATTGCCCTTTTTCTTAGCCTTAATATTAGTAAAGACCAAAGAATTTTGTTCTCCCATGCCAATGTAGCCTACGATTTTTTTATTGGAGGCCAAAGAAGATGCTGCAATTCTAGCCTGCCCATTGATAATATTTTTTTCATCCTCAGCTTCATACATACCTTCAGGGTAAACAGTGGCCGTTAAATCTTTGCTTACAGAGTATTTACCATCAGAGACGGTACAGGTAAATGTATAGTTTCCAGCCTTAGAAACTTCTGCTTTTGCAAAGGGACTGTCTGCATTTATGAACCTTACCTTTTTATTTTTTGTGGACCATTTGATTTTAACATCACTATTTGCAAAAGTGTCATCTGCAAAAATTGCATTAAGCTCAATTTGCCTTGGGTAGCGGACACTTGTTGCTGGGCTTAACTGCAGCAAAGGACTTGCATCCTCAAAGCCACTTACACTTTTTTCTAGGACTAAGGGGGAGACGCTTATAAAATCCACAGTGGGTAGCTTTTTATGTTCTGGTGCGACAAAAGAAATGGAGTTGTTCCCTTCTTCTAGTTGTAAAGAAAATGTCAAAGTATACCAGTCCTTCCAGCCCAATGTGTTACGAAAGAAAACTTTTCTTGAGCTTAATGCAGGGCTGCCATTCACTTTAAGGAAGGCACTGCGGTCAACGATGTTTGAATTATAGTTAGCTGCCCCATCCCCCAATTCTCCGTTCTGGTAGCGGACAGTTACCGCATAGGTACCTGCTTTTTCTGCAAAAATGTTTTTTATGGTAAGGAATTGCTCGCTGGTAACAGAATGATTTTTTTGTTCCACCGCATTTCCATCTTTTGTAAGGGTTACACGGCTCCCCCTTTCGTTTGCTTCTGCTTCAGCCTGATAGATTTTTGTCTGTTCAGGAAGGGATTTTACTTTTCTAAGGTTGATTTTTGCTTTAGAAAGATTTTGTGCTGAAAAATTAAAAAGATTTATTCCCTGCCCTAAATAAAGGGTTAAAGAATCAGAAGAAGAAAAATCATACCTGTAGTCTTTGTTTACCTGCACAGAAAGATTTTTTAAATCAGTTCCCAAAACCTTGATATTGTAATATCCGTCTTCAAAGACTTCTGCCACTAGTTCCAAATCCTTTGAATCAAAAGAAAGATTCTCTTCATCAGCAAAAAAAGTCCACATTCCTTTTTTGCCGCTATCCATATTTCTAGAAAAGTCATCGCCTCCTACAAGAAGCAAGTAGGCATCGTTTTCATTACCGGATGGAATTTTTACTTCAAGGCTATCATTTACCAACTCAACATTTTCTGCAGATAAAATAAAGGGGGGTATAGAAGGATTCAAATCAGAGGAATTTATTTTTTTCAATACAAGAGAAGCAACCCCCTTTTTCTGAAGTTTCAAAACCTTCCCGATATCCTGTAATTCAACTTTTATCTCTTTGCTACTGCCACCCAAAATTGTTCTGATTTGATTTTTTTCCGCGTCAAGGACGGCAAGCGCCTGAAGTCCCTCACATTCAAGTTTCTGATTTTGAACCATAAGCCTTTCACCGGACATTTGTCCATACCAATAGTAAAGGTACCAGGCTCCTGTAGGATACGTGTTTCTTGTTACAAGGTCATTCAGACTGCCCGCAGTCGTCCAGTAGGCAAGGCAACCGTTAACCCCGACATTTTCAAAGCGGGAAATAAACTGCACAAGTTTTCCAGGCATTGCTAGATCTCCAGAAAATCGTGCATATTCGTTTATTGTAATTGGCAGATTTTTGATTCCATATTTTTTTTCCAAAGACCTATAGGAATTATAGTGATTTTCCCAGTCACTGTAAAAATCATCCTGTAGCTCATGCCAGGTAATTATATCCGGCAGGCAATTGTTTTCCTTTGAAAATTTTAGGAAACTGTCAAAAAAATTCTCGCCGTATTTTGTTGTGTTAGGACCAACAACTTTTGCAGAAGGATCTGCTTCCTTAATTGCCTCATAGCAAAGTTTCCAGTCAGCCAAAAAAGAAGGAAGAAGATTGCTGTCATTATACCAAATGACATCCGGCTCGTTTAATGGAATCCAGGCAAGATTATTCCTATAAGTGCTTTCCTTACCCTTTTTTACCATAGCCTTTATCTTTGGAAGGTAATCTGACATTCCTAACTTTTCATAGGGCCACTGCTTGTAGATGTCTTGCATGTAGACTTGTAGCTGCTTTCCGCCAGATGAAAAGAAGTCTTCAGCTACCTCCAAGGCATCCCCGTTAGGATGCTGAATTCCAGCCGGTGCCTTTTGCGCAGCAGTCACAGGGTGCAATGCAGAGAGTAGCTGCCTTGCTGGAATCCCTGGATCTCCTAGTCCATAAAGAAAACCTGTTGCTCCATGGCTTATTTTCCCCAACCTTTGCCCTGCATCAATTTTTATTTCTTCAACTTCCTGACTATAAAGTCCTGCAGTTAGCAGTAGCGCAAAGGTACACGCGCAGAATAGTTTTTTTATCCTTGTTAACATTTTTAAAACTCCTGTATGCTCTCCCTATATACAGTTTACAATCAGGTTTTTATAAATGCAACAAAAAATATCGATTTGTATCGAAGCTTAAGTTCTATTGCGTTTTTTTAGGGATTTTTTTTAAGAGAGTATCAAGTATTTTCTTAAAATCGTCTTTTTTAGTTCCTTCGCTAACATTTTTTTGATTTATATCAGCTCCAGATGAATCCTTCATTCGTGAATCAAACAAGTCATTCTCGCAAAGGACTAGTTCCCTGT
>CAJOQA010000128.1 GCA_905236465.1 uncultured Treponema sp. | reverse complement strand
TGCAGGGATGGAAACTAAAAAGGAAAATTCCCCAGCTACAGTCCTATCAAGTCCGCAAAAAAGGGCACTTGCTATAGTTGAACCGCTTCTTGAAATTCCTGGTAAAGTTCCAATTCCTTGAGCAAAGCCTATAAAAAGGGCTTGCCAAGCAGTAGGGCTCTTTCCCTCTTCAGGTAAAGAAGAATGTCTTACGCTAATAGAAGAAGCTATAAGGAAGAAAGATGTAATAATAAAGCCGACACAAACAAATTTTACTGGTATTTCACCCAATAGCTTTTCCACTATAATCCCTAAAACTCCAGTAACAAGGGTAGCAAGAAAAATTGCAAGAATAAAAGACCTACGATTCTTTTCTTCGCTAAGCATATCATTTGAAATAGGTCTTCTAATAATCAAACGTCCAAAGGCACACAAAAGCTGCCAGATTTTCTTCCAGAAGAAAACTACAACTGCCAAAAGAGTTGCAAGGTGCAGTAAAACATCAAAAAGAAGGGGTATATCATCAAGACCTAAAAGGCTTTCCGCAAGACTTAAATGTCCAGAAGAAGAGATAGGTAAAAATTCAGCGATTCCTTGCAAAAGGCCTAGTAAAAATGCTTGTAAAATAGACATAACTTGATTTTACAGAAAAGCAAAAGACTTGTAAAGTTACCCCATAATCAGTATATTCTATTCTGAAAAATAATTATATGAGGTAAATATGGAAACATCTAACAATTCAGATTTGATTAAAGGCTACAAAGATTTTCTTACAGAAGGAAAAACTGAACGGGAATGTACTTCATTTCTTATAAAAGAAGCACAAAAAAACGGCTACAAGGACATTAATGAGGTTACAAACCTTAAAGCCGGTGACAAGGTGTATGTAAGCAAATGGGGTAAAGCTATAGCTCTTTTTAATATCGGAAGCGAATCTTTGGAAAAGGGCTTGAACATCTTGGGGGCTCACATAGACTCTCCCCGCCTAGACGTAAAGCAGAACCCCCTTATAGAAAAAGATTTTCTTGTGTACTTGAACACCCACTATTACGGGGGAATTAAAAAGTACCAGTGGGTAACTCTGCCCTTGGCTATTCACGGGGTAGTCTGCAAGAAAGACGGCAGTGTAATAAATGTAAATATTGGGGAAAATGCAGATGACCCTGTATTCGTAATTTCAGACATTCTTCCCCACTTGGCACAAAAGCAGATGAAAGAGACTGCAGCTGAATTCATTCCAGGTGAAAGCCTAGACCTTATCTTGGGCAGTGAAATTCCTCCTGAAAAGGCTGAAGAAAATGCTGATAAGGAAAAGAAAGAAAAGTCTGAAAAGAACAAGGCAAAGAAAAATATCCTAAAAATTTTAAACGAAAAGTACGGCATTGAAGAAGCTGATTTTGGCTCTGCCGAACTTGAGATAGTTCCAGCTGGCTCCCCAAGAGACTTAGGCTTTGATCGCAGCCTTATTTTAGCCTATGGTCAAGATGATAGGTCTTGTGCCTATGCTTCTGCCAGGGCCCTTTTTGAAAGTCAGGCAAAAAAACGCACAAATGTATGTCTTTGCGTGGATAAAGAAGAAATAGGTTCTGTAGGGGCTACAGGAATGGAATCCCATTTCTTTGAGAATGCAGTATCAGAGGTAATAGCTAGAATGGGTGATTATTCCGAGCTTACACTGCGCCGCTGCCTGAACAACAGCTACATGCTTTCAAGCGATGTAAACGCAGCCTTTGACCCACAAAACGCTGACCTCTTTGACAAAGACAACGCCTCTTTCCTTAATGGCGGAATTGTATTCAACAAGTATACGGGTTCACGTGGCAAATACAGCGCATCAGATGCCAGCCCTGAGTTCATTGCAAAGCTTAGAAAAGTGCTAGATGATGCAAAAGTAAAGTATCAGATGGCAGAACTTGGCAAAGTAGACCAGGGTGGCGGTGGAACTATTGCTTACCTTGCAGCAAAATACGGCATGTACGTTCTTGATGCAGGGGTTGCGGTCCTAAGTATGCACGCCCCCTGGGAAATTACCGCAAAAGAAGACATGGTACAGGCAACAAATGCCTACAAGGCCTTCCTTTGCATAGAAGACTAAAGGGGCTCTAGGAGACAAGGGCAACAAACTCTTCTATCTCTTTTTCATACATGGCAAGGCCACTTTTCCAAAAGTCCTTGCCTCGTATGTCAAAGCCAGCCTTGCTACAGAGGTCTTCACAAGACATGCTTCCAGTTCTAGAAAGCAACAGCTTGTAGGTGTTTGCAAATTCCGCCCCTTCTTTTTTGCTTCTTTCATAAAGCCCTGCCGCAAATAGCTGACCAAATGCGTAGGGGAAATTATAAAAGTCTAGGCCTGTGCTATAATAGTGGGACTTAACGGCCCACATATAGTCATGCCGCTCTTCGTTAAGGCCAGAACCGTAAGACCTTTCCTGTGCCTTTTGCATAAGACGGCAAAAATCATCTGCATTCAGTTTAGTATTTTTCATTTCTTCAAAGACAGACTGCTCAAAATAGTAGCGGCATAAAATGTCCACAAGAACTTGAGCCGCATCTTGCAGGTCTAAATCTAAAAGACCAAGCTTTTCTTCCTTTGAGGCAGCAGCAATCAAATCCTGCTTTACTATTGTCTCCGCAAAGGTAGAAGCTGTTTCTGCCAGTGTCATAGGATAGCTAAACAAAAGGGGCTCTTTTGATTTCATACAGTAAAAGTGGTAGGCATGCCCCAACTCATGGGCTAAAGTTATTATACCGCCAATGTCACCGGAAAAGTTAGTAAGGATCCTGCTTTGATGCCCTAAGGGGAAATCTTCATCGTAGGCCCCGCCAACTTTGCCTGGTCTTATTTGTGCATCTATCCACTGATTATCAAAGGCTGACTTTGCAAAAAGATACATATCTTCAGAAAAAGACCTGTATTCTTTTAATACATAATCTTTAGCCTCTTCAAAGCTATATGTTTTTGAAACAGATGACAGGGGGGCAAATAAATCATAAAAGGCCAGCCCCTCATGTCCCTTAGTTCCAGCAGTGTCACTTGCGGTAAGATTTTTATTGCGCAAATACTTAGCCTTGGCCTGAAAATATTTTCTCCACATGGGCAGGGCATCTTCCATACTTGAGATAAGGGCAGCTAAAGTTTCCTTACTCATGCGCGAAGAAACTAACGAACGGTCAATAGCATTTTCCCAGTGTCTCTTTCCGTTCAAGAAGATGGTTTGCCCCTTTAAGTTAGCTAAAGAAGCTGCAAAGGCAATTCTATTTTGCTTTAGTAACGAACGTTCGGTAGTCCAAGCGTCTTTCCTGACTTTGCTGTCACTGCTAAAGGCATCATTTCTGATTTCATTAAAGGTACGCCCCGTTTCACTAGTAAGATTTGAAATCAGCTGTTCTTGCAACTGTCCCCATGCTTCGCCGCCTGTCCCATTCAAATCAGCAGCAAGTTTTTCTTCTGCAGGAGACATGCTGTGTTTTGTCTCGTCTACCAGCTCTTGAAGAATATACTTGTATTCTGAAAAGGCAGGATAGCGTCTGTAAAAGTCTTCAAGGGATGTCTGGTGGGCAAGAACAAGGTAGGCAAACTTTAGCCTTTGCACAGAAGCCGTCCCCTGCATATTGATAATCTTGTCCAGATTATTTAGATAGGAAGGATTGGTTGTATCTGTAGAATATAGTACATAGGCATAGGCTACAAGGGTTCCCTGCAGTGACAAGCACCTGTTGTATGTATTCAGGTAGGTTGCAAGCCAATCAGCAAAATCGTAATGGTCATTTTGCTTTTTTGTGTAGTCATCCCCCACATTCAAGAGGGCATCTAAGTTTACAATTGCGTTTTCATAGTCAGCAAAAGCCTTTTTATACTCCTCTGATTCTAGTGACGGAAAAATGGAATCTAGGTTCCAGCGTGGAACAGAATTATTATTTGAACTCATACATTTACCTCCAAGTATTGAAACGTCTTACACTATTACTTTCAGATTTTTATCCACATGATTTAAGGGTACACAGCCGGTATCTGTTACCATAACAAGGTCTTCTATCCTTACACCACCTACATCAGGTAAGTAGATTCCTGGCTCTATGCTGAATATCATGCCAGGTTTGCAGACCCCTGTGTTAGCAGAGGAAACATCCCCTGCCTCGTGGTCAGTCTGCCCACAAAAGTGGCCTAGGCGGTGGGTAAAATACTTTCCGTAGCCGGCAGCCCCTATTATGTTCCTTGCAGCAGCATCCACATCGCAAAGGCGGACACCAGCTTTTACAAAAGATTCGGCTGTCTCCTGTGCCCTTTGCACAATTTCATATATTTCTTGCAGTTTTGTGGGTACAGATTTATAAAAAACTGTCCTAGTCATATCAGAACAGTAGCCGTCCTTGCTACAGCCCATGTCTATAAGGATACAGTCCCCTTCTTTAAGCTCTGTCCCATCTGGGGAATGGTGGGGGTCTGCTGCATTGGCGGCAAAGGAGACTATGGTTTCAAAACAGGGGCCGTCTGCGCCTTCTGCTATAAATTCCCTGTCTATAAAGGAAGCAAGTTCCTTTTCTGACATTCCGCCCTTTACAAAGGCAAGGGCCTTCTCCATTACCCTGTCATTTATTAAAGACGCCTCCTTCATCTTCTGTATCTCATTTTCATCCTTACAGGCCCTGCATTCATCTAGGCAAGAAGATGCCAGTAAAAAGGAGGAGGCAGGTTTTAGCTGCATTAGGGGAAGAAGAAAGCAAGCGGGCCAAATCTTATCAATTCCCACAGAACCTGCAAGTCTACATTCTTTAGCAAGGATTTCAACAGGATTATCAGAATCTGAATAAAGGACAAAGTCTATATCGATATCGGCCTTCAGGTTAAAAAGGCGGTTTGCAAAGACCTTCATTTTACCATCAGATTCCAGGACAAGAAGGTACATGCGCTCATAGGGGGCGTTATTAAGCCCCGTAAGGTAGCGGATGCCTTTTGGGTCAGCAACAAGCAAGGTATCGACTTTTTTCTCCTTCATCTTGCAAAGGACATTATTCTTTCGTACAGAGTAAAAATCAGCCATTAGTTCTTTGCCTCTTCCTTAAGGGTATCGGGGGACCTCTTTACAAATTCCTCAAAACTTTCAATTCTTGCGGTAAGAGAGGAACTGAAGTGGGGTGTAAAGAACTTAGAAAGATTCCTCTGCCTAAGTTTTTGCTGCAAGGACTGAAAGTCAAGGGCTGCCTTGCGGTCAATGTTTGTAGCTTTCTTTCGTAGGACAGTGCCAAGGTGTATTGAAAAAGCAAAGTCAATGACAAATATTCCAAAAGCAGTTCCTACCGTAAATGAAAACCAGGGATTTTCTATGAACCAAAGGACTAAGCGGTGGATATGGGGGAAGAGGAAAAAGAAATAGGCAGCGGACAAAAGCCCCCAAATCAGGGTAAACTTAGGGCAGATTACCCCCTGGATATTACCCCACTCTTTTGAATAGTCCCAGAGCTTTATGTGCATTCCATTGATGAAGATTATTCCGGCTATATATTCTATTAAAGTCATGGATAGGGCCATAATTATAAACATTATTGCATAATGCTGCACTCCCCCCTTATCTAAGTTAGCTATAAAGGCTTCTGCAAGGCTAAAAATATAAAGGACAACAACTCCAAACCCATAAAGGGGCAGGCAGGGACCTGTTAAGAAACCCGGATTCAGCCACTTGCGGTCAGGATTAGCCTTTGAGATAAAGCGGCGGTAGACCAACTCTAGGCACCAGCCACTAATGGCCCCAAAAAAGAACAAAAAACATATTACGATGAATATTTTATAGATTGTAGAAATTCCCATAGCGGACATTATACATTCTTACAGGATACTTTGCAATTCAAGAAAACAAATCATCCATAACAATCTGTTTTTGAATTACCGAGCTATATTCATTCTTCTTTACACCGTATGTAGTAAGCATAACAAGCTGTATTGACTCCTTGCAATTTGTTTCTGCCTTAAACTGTTCAACTTTATTCCGCAGATTCAAATCGAAATCTTTTGTAATCTGATATTCACCACTTGAAAACTTAATTTCACAAATTGTGATTACTCTGTCCCTGCGTTTTATAAGTAAATCAATCTGAGCTCCACTAGTACCACTTTCTTTGTCTGCACGAACGAACCAAGCTGATTCTTCAGAAAGAATTCCTGAGATCCCCAGTTTCTGCTTAATAGCAAAAATGTGGTCCTTACAAACCTGTTCAAAAACCAGGCCTTCCCAAGCTCTGCGAGATGGGTCATCTGTAGAATTGCTCCAATAATGTTCATCTTTTCCGTAATTGTATTTAATAAACTGAAAATAAAAAGCAGTAAAATAATCGCGCAACTGATAAAGGGTATCTTTTTTAGCTTTTTTATAAAAATTTGTGGCTCGAATAAACCCCGAAAGCTCAAGGTTCTTTAGGATTGCAGAAAGATCACCATTACCTTTTAGCTTTGTTTTTTCAACAATTTCTACTCTTGTAAGACCGCCTCGTTTGTGACTTAGGGCTTCAACAACTTTTATATAGTTTTCACTATTTGTAAAAAGCGTATTATAAAGATGTTCAAATTCATCCCACAATTCACCAGCTTCTGTAAAAAAGAGTTTATCGATATTTTGTGAAAGTGATAGCTTACTGCTTAAAAGGCTTAAGTAATAAGGGATTCCCCCCATAATCATATAGCAACGAACTATATCATAGCGGGACCATTTTATCTGCTTTGAAAGAAGATATTCCTCTACCTCTGCCAGTGTAAACGGCTTTAAGAATAATTTGCAGGTCTGCCGGTTGAATAAGCCACCTTTATTATTCGCAATTTTTTCATCCATCCACGATGTAGCAGATCCACATATAATAAAAACTAAATTATCTTGCGTTGAAGCCCAGTCATTCCAAAACCATTCAAATGAAGAAAGAAAATCGGATTTCTGATTATCAAGCCATGGCATTTCATCAAAAAAAACGACTTGTTTTTCATTCTTAGGCAAAGATTCTAAATAATCATGGAGAATTTCAAAGGCCTGCCCCCAGTCTTTTGGAACATATTGCTCCTTATTTGTATGGCGTTTTAATGATGATGTAAAATTTCGTAACTGAACTTCTTTTTCTTTTCCATAGGTTCCTGTCAGTTTGAATGCAAAAGTATTATGGAAGTATTCATTTATTAAAAAAGTTTTTCCTACTCTGCGACGACCATAAACAATTACTAATTGTGCTCTGTCTGAATTCATACATTCATCTAACCGTTCGTATTCTTTTGCTCTTCCAATTATTTTTGCTCTTGCCATAATTTGAATTTAGCAAGATGTTTCAGGTCGGTCAAGGATTTTTCCTCTAAATCTCATATTTTTTATGACATTTAGAGGAAAAATCCTCTTTTTGTTGCTTCCAAACTTGCAAATTTACCCCTTCCCTTTTTTACAAACTGTGGTATAATCTATAACTGATAGTAACACTATCACAAGATTATTTCTAGAGGTTTTTATGAACACAGTACGTGTTATAGAGGTTAAGGAAAACATTCTTGCAGACAATGACAAGGAAGCGCAAATCCTTAGGGAAAAATTACATTCAAAGAAAACATTTTTAATGAATCTTATGTCTTCACCTGGAAGCGGAAAAACAAGCACCCTGTTGCGAACGGTTGAGCAGTTGAAGGATAAAATACAAATAGGCATTATGGAAGCTGACGTTGACTCTGATGTTGATGCAAAGAAAATGGCGGAGGCAGGGGTTACATCCATTCAGTTGCACACAGGGGGAATGTGTCACCTTGATGCAGCCATGACTGAGCAGGGGCTTAATGAATTGGTTTATGATAATCTAGATCTCGTAGTCCTTGAAAATGTCGGGAACCTTATTTGCCCCGCGGAATTTGATACAGGAGCTTCAAAGAATGTTATGATTCTTTCTGTTCCTGAAGGACACGACAAGCCCTTGAAGTACCCGCTGATGTTTTCTAAGGTTGATGCCCTTATCATAAACAAAATAGATGTTATGCCCTACTTTGACTTTGACATGGAAAAACTTAAGGAATTTGTTGCAAAGCTGAATAAAAGTGTAAAGATATTCCCTATCTCCGCAAAGACAGGAGAAGGTGTAAAAGAATGGACAGAATGGCTGCTGGAGGAGGTAAATGTATGGCAGAGGTAAGGCCTTTAATTTTGCAGTTAGGACAGAAAATAACAGACCGGTTAGGAAGAAAAATAAATGAAAATGATCCTGAGTATTGGGGCTTAAACGAAATTGTTACTGACGAAATGGCGGAAGTTGCCCTAAAAATGGATGTAAGGAAACCCATTACATTGCCGCAGCTTGTAAAGAGAACGGGAAAAAGTGCAGAATACTTAGACAAGCTTACAATGGACATGGCGATGGCCGGCCTGATTGAATACAACTGGGAAAATCCTAAAAGGGAAAAGCAGTACATTCTGCCGATGTTTGTTCCAGGAAGCGCAGAATTCACAAACATGAACCAAAAACAGCTGGAAGAGCATCCAAAGCTTGGCAAGTTCTTTGAGCGTATGAGTTTTGAACCTCTTACAAAGGTTACTCCTATGGTTCCAGAGGGTGGTGCAGGAATCGGTATGCACGTTATCCCTGTAGAAAAAGCTATAGAGGCTGAAAACAAGAGCGTAAGCGTAGAACACATTTCCCACTGGCTTTCAAAATATGAAGGCAAGTATGCGGCATCTCCGTGTTCCTGTCGCTTAAGCCGCAGAACTTTTGATGAAGGTTGCGCAGATGATCCTGAAGACTGGTGCATAGGGGTCGGCGATATGGCCGACTACTTAGTTGAGACAAAAAGGGGCCACTATATTACAAAAGACAAGGTCCTTGAGATATTAAAGCACGCAGAGGACAATGGCTTTGTTCACCAGATTACGAATATCGATGGGGAGAACAAAATCTTTGCAATCTGCAACTGCAACGTAAATGTTTGCTATGCCCTTAGGACATCCCAACTTTTCAATACACCAAACCTGTCTCGTTCAGCTTATGTAGCAAGGGTTGACGGCAGCAAGTGCGTAGCCTGTGGCCGCTGTGTAGAATACTGTCCTGCGGGGGCTGCAAAGTTAGGGCAAAAACTGCTTACAAAAAACGGCCCCGTAAAGTATCCAAAGCATATTCTGCCTGACAACCACAAATGGTCAGAGGCAAACTGGGACATTGATTACAGGAACACGAACAGAATCAACTGCTACCCTACCGGAACAGCCCCTTGTAAGACAGCCTGTCCTGCCCACATTGGAATACAAGGCTACCTAAAAATGGCAAGTGAGGGAAGATACACAGAAGCTTTGGAGCTTATAAAAAGAGAGAATCCTTTTCCAGCTGTCTGTGGCAGAATCTGTAATAAAAGATGTGAGTCTGCGTGTACCCGTGGAACAGTGGACCAGGCCATTGCTATAGATGAGGTGAAAAAATTTATAGCCCAAAAGGATTTGGACTCAAGCACAAGATTTATTCCTAAAAAAGTAATTCCGTCTAACCGAGGGGAATTCTCACAGAAAATTGCGATTATCGGTGGGGGACCGGCAGGGCTTTCTTGCGCATTCTATCTTGCGGAAAAGGGGTATCGGCCCACTGTTTTTGAAAAGAACAAAAGTGCAGGCGGAATGTTGGTCTACGGAATTCCAAGCTTTAAACTTGAAAAAGATGTTGTTGCGGCAGAAATAGATGTTATGAAAGAAATGGGTGTTGAAATAAAGTGTGGCGTTGAAGTTGGCAAAGACACATCCATTCAAAAGTTAAGGGAAGAAGGTTACAAGGCATTTTATATTGCTATAGGCTGCCAGGGTGGCAGAAAGGCAGGTGTTACAGGAGAAGATGCTGAAGGGGTTATGACCGCTGTAGACTTTTTGCGTACCGTTGCCGATGACCACACATATAGGGTGAGCGGAAAAAGTGTTGTTGTTGGCGGTGGGAACGTTGCCATAGATGTTAGCAGAACAGCTTCTAGATGCGGTTCTAGTCAGGTACTTCAGTACTGTCTTGAGCAGAGAAAAGAAATGCCGGCGACACTTGAAGAAATAGAGGAGGCTGAAGAGGAAGGAATCAGCATAAACTGCGGTTGGGGACCAAAAGAAATACTTACGAAAGACGGAAAAGTTTCTGGTATAGTATTTAAAAAGTGTGTATCTGTAAAGGACAGCACAGGAAGATTCAATCCCCAGTACGATGAAAACCAAACAGTTACTCTGGAATGTGACAATGTATTTTTGAGCATAGGGCAAAGCATTGAATGGGGCGACTTATTAAAAGATACAAAAGTAAAGCTGGGCCGAGGAAACGGGGCTGTAGCAGATGCAGTCACTTACCAGACAGATGAAGAAGATATATTTGTTGGCGGAGATGTATACACAGGGCCTAAGTTTGCAATTGATGCTATTGCGGCTGGAAAGAAGGCTGCTGTTTCCATCCACCGTTTTGTCCAGCCTCATTCTTCTATGACTATAGGAAGGGACAAAAGGGAATTTATAGAGCTTAACAAAGAAGACATTGTTCTTTCTAGTTACGATACAACAGGGCGACAAGTTCCTGCAAAAAAGGATTTAACAGGCAATGACAGTAAGTTTAAGGAAACAAAACTTTGTCTTAGCGAAGAGCAGATAAAAAAAGAAACTGCCCGTTGCTTAAGTTGCGGTCAAAGCATTGTTGATGAAAATAAGTGCATAGGTTGCGGGGTTTGCACAACTAAATGTTCCTTTGATGCAATCCACCTGCACAGGGAGCACCCAAAAGCAAGCCGCATGACAAAAAGCGAAAACAAGGTTAAAGCTATTCTGCCTAACATGTTAAAACGCGAGATAAAAATTCTTTTGAATCCAAACAGGAATTCTAAAGAAAAATAATGCAGGGAGTCTGTCATGCACGAACTGGGAATTGTCTTTCACATAATAAAGCGGCTTGAAACCCTTGCAGAACAAGAGTCCCTTTCTAACATTCAAAGCGTGACACTTGAATTAGGAGAGGTAAGCGGCATTGTCCATGATTTTTTGCAAGACGGCTGGAAGTGGGCTGTAAAAAAATCAGAGGTGATGAAAGACGCTACCCTTAAGATAGAAACGCTTGAAGCTCTTTCTGTTTGCAATGATTGTGACAAAACATACCGGACCATAGACTTTGGTAAGGAATGTCCCTTTTGCAAAAGTACTAACACAGTGCTGCTAAAGGGAAATGAAATGAATATAAAAGAAATAGAAGCCTGCTGATTTTTTGCAGGGCTTTTAGGAGGAAAAATGTTATTTCAAATTTATGGGGACCTTGCTCTTTGGCAACTTTTAGGTTGGCTTGCAGTATTTGTGGGGCTAATTCTTACAAACGAAATTGCAAGAAGAACTAAAGTAGGTGGAATTGCGCTTTTGATAGTGCTTCCGTTAGCTCTTACAGCCTACTTTATTGCTGTAGCTATTGCGGCAGCAGGGGGATCTGAATGGGCACTAAAAAATCAGACATACCTTTATATGAACGGTTGGTTCCACTATGCAAAACTTTATGCAGCGGACATAGGTTGTATAGGCTTTATGGTTCTAAAATATAAATGGGGTAAACTTGGAAAATCCCATTGGTTTAAAGCTTGGCCATTTGTCATAGTTGGAATTAATATCTTAATTGCAGTAGCCTCTGACTTTGAAAGCGGTATTCGCGGAATGCAGGCTCTTGCTACACGTGGAGACCGCTGGTGGAAATCAAGTGAAGATGTGTGGCTTTACGGCGGTTGGTGGAATTGGGCAAACGGAATTGCAGGTTTAATCAATATTATGTGTATGACTGGTTGGTGGGGGATTTATTCTTCTAAAGACAAAAATCATCAGGATATGCTTTGGCCAGACATGACCGTTTGGTTTATATTAGCATACGATGTTTGGAACTTCCAGTACACTTATGCAAATCTTCCGACACATTCTTGGTACTGCGGACTGGCACTGCTGTTAGCCCCAACTTTTGCAGCTGCATTCTGGAACAAGGGCGGCTGGATTCAGAACCGAGCGAACACCTTGGCACTTTGGTGTATGTTTGCCCAGGTAGTTCCACTCTTCCAAATAAAATCCAGCGGTGCTGTGCTTCCAACCCTTTATGCAAACAACACAAAGAATTTGAATGCCTTTGATCTAACTCAAGTTTCAGATATTGCAAGTACGGGGATAAAAGCAAACCCTGTTCCACAAGGCATTGTTTCAATCCTGGCACTTGCCATAAATGTTATAGTACTTGCAATGATTATCAAACGCTCTGTAGCAGCAAAGAAAAATCCCTACACAAACGAAATCTGGGTAGGCAGTAAAGACTTTGAAGAGGCTATGGCAAGGGCAGAATAGGATACTTATAGGCAGTATACAGACCCCGAATCCAGTTCGGGGTGACACTACAGTTTCTCGGGTGACAGGATTTTTGTTTTACAAAAGTGTTGCAATTTTATCTAGTATCAGTTTATCTGCAGGAAGCCAATCAACTGAATAAAGACTTTCTGCGGATAGCCACTTTGCATTTTCATGTTCAAGAAGTTTTAGTTCTCCAGAAATAATAGTACACAAGATGCAATGCATAGTCAGATGAAAATTTGGATAATCATAATCCACTATGCCAAGAACTTTTTCAGCACGAACTTCTGTTGCAAGTTCTTCGCGGATTTCACGGACAATACAGGCTTCTGGCGTTTCCCCCTCTTCCAATTTTCCACCAGGTATTTCCCAGCCATCTTTATAATCTCCGTAGCCACGCTGAGTTGCGAGGACTTCTTTTTTATTTGTGTTTGGATTTATGCGGAGGATCACTGCCCCGCTTACAGTAATTTGCTTCATACTTATTCCACTCCCTTATACTTTTGTGATATCCACTTTTGTTATAAAATCATTATATAGTTCTGGAGGAAGTTCATGAATAGCCATATCCATAGGAACCGGCGAAACTAGTTCTTTCGGAACCGTCTGATCAAAAACTTCACAGTCACCAAGATAAATATAATCCTGTGGGATTCCTTCTACTTCCTTAAATTTTCTGATAAACAGATGAAGGTGTATTCCATGTTCGCGGTGGTGTATCAATTCCTTCATCACTTTATGCTCCTGATTCCATGTATGTTTTTCATCATCTGGTCCTTCCCAGTGAAAGACACCAGGCCCCTTGAAATAATCATTATAATTTTGTGTCGGCTTTTTTACATCCTCTTTATACAAGTCAACAAATATAAAAAAATCAGTTTTAGCAAAATAATTTATTCCGCTTCCCCTAAAAGAGGAATGCTTTTTTTCATAAAGACAAAGCGGTGCAATAGAACGCTGCATACTGTATTTTGCATAGGGCTTCAAGAAGGGAAAGCCGTAATCTATACGACCAAATTCATCATCATAACGCAAAAGTGCATATTCAATTGTATCCATTACCCACTTTTTTGCTTCTACGTCCGCAAAGATTTCAGAAACAGAATCATTCAATTTTATTGTAGTACCGTCAAAAATGAAACGCACTGTACCAAAATTTTCTTCTTCATTTGAATCCCAAAATTCACCAGAAAGCAGCCTACAGGCATGAAGCAACTGTTTTTCGTTTTCATAATCCACATATTTTTTCATCAAATCTTTCAATTCTGAAAGTGTAAGTGCATTTTTTGATGTAAGACCTTTGATTATGCACCACTCTTCAATTCTCTTTGCAGGTAAAAGTGTATCTAAAAGACTTACAAAAGAAATGAATGTTTTATTTTGTGCAATTCTATTTAAAGTCAATGACTCTGTTGAATTAATATCATTTTCTGCACTTTGAGCAAATTCAAAATACGAATGATAAAGAAGCTTTCCTTTTTTTATTTTACTGAACATGCAAGGATCCAACTCTGACCCATGCTTTATGTAATCAGTCAGGTAGGGCATTCTGTTTCCATTATCCTTTCTAAAAACAAAATATGCTTTTTTCTGATTAGAATCAGACATGAACTTTTCTTTATCAATCTGATTTAAAATCCGCTCTTTTACAATCTTATCAAAGTGTATAAAAGTATCACCAGGAATATCTATAAAATCTGTTGCAACTTCCCTAAGCCGAGTTTTTTTATCAGGATTTGCTTCTTTAGAAAATACACTTGTCATTAAAAATGATTTCTGGTAGTTTCCAATAAAATCAAGAACAGTTAGGAATTCTTTTCCCTTAAGTTTACGCAGACCTCGACCAAGCTGCTGAGTAAATACGATAGATGACTGAGTGGGACGAAGCATAAGAATAAGATTTATATCTTGAACATCAATTCCTTCATTAAAAATATCACGTGAAAAAATATACTGGAGACTTGTATTATCATCTTCAAGTTGCTGTAAATATTTCTGCCGTTCAGCAACAGTGTTTTCTCCAGAAAGGGCAATTGCAGAACCGCTTCCAAGTTTTTTATTAAACTCATCTGCCATAAATTTTGCATGATCGACAGTTGCACAAAAACCAAGACACTTTGTCTTATCCCCGTCATGGGCATAAAATCTTATCTTTTCAAAAACATAATCAGACCGGTTACTTTTCATTAGCATCCTTGCAACTTCATCAAGATATGCTTCACCGTCTTCTGGCTTATGATGTAATTTTTCGTAATCAATGCCTTTTACATCATCAATCCCAAAATAATGGAAGGGGCAAACAAGATTTTTTTCAAGTGAATCCCTTAGCCTTATATTTACCGCACGGTTAAAATCAAAAATGCTAAATATATCTTTTCCATCAGGGCGTTCAGGGGTTGCGGTTAAACCCAGTAGAAATTTCGGCTTAAAGTAATTTAGAATTTTTGTGTAGGAATTATCAGCGGCGTGATGTGCTTCATCAATAATAATATAGTCAAACTCATCTTGAAAAAAATCTTCAAGGTGAAGTGCTAATGTATCCTCTGTGACAAATAAATATTTTGCATTCTTGTTATGCTTTGACCCCTTATAAATGTCCGAAGAATAATCTTTAATTGTTTTTCCAAGCACGTTATCAAAAGATTCCTGTGCTTTTATAAGAATATCACCACGATGACATACAAACAGTACCTTCTTGGGATTTACCTGCATTGCATCAAAAACCGACATATACGTTTTACCGGTTCCGGTTGCAGCAATGGCTAAAGCTTTATTCTGCTTCAT
>CAJOQA010000127.1 GCA_905236465.1 uncultured Treponema sp. | reverse complement strand
CCTACAGTTCGTTTATTATAGTCAAAACGAACTGTAGTAACTTGAAAATCATGTTGAGAATTTTTTAATCATTGTCATAATCTTCATAGTATTCATCATCTTCATAATATTTTTGGACGGCAGTATCGGGCATTGCTTTTCCCGCAATTTGCTCTATCTGATACTTGTGCAAAAAGTCCAGTGCTTTTTTTGCTGCATTCATTTCAAAATCAAGCATTCCCCACATCGTCTTGCAAGATTTTTCAATCTGTTTGAAATCCCATTCAGAATCTACTGCAATTGCACCGATTATAGCCTCGAACAAGTCACAACGGACTTTCTCGTTACGCCATACCTCATTCTTCTCATCGCTCTTTCCAAGCAGAAGATAATCGTCCAAATTCAAGATGTCGATACAATGTGCCAATGCGGATTTGTTAACATAGTTCGCTCGGATTTTTGTCAGTTCGGCTTCGTTCTTTGTTGAGTAAAAGAAGTCATCATTGAAACTGTCGGGAATCGTGCTGTATGAGTCATACAACCATTTTGTCATAACAGTGTTCACAATTTGGTCGCCGTACAGTTCAAGAATTTCGTTATCCTCATACCCTGCATGCTCTGCGGCAAAAGATTTTCGTGTAAATGCCTGAATAAGCAATTTTTTCTTCGATTGATTTTCGGTTTTCCAAGATGTAATTAACATCATCAGTTGTCATAAAAGACCTCCAAAATAGATATGGAGGCACTAAAAAGTGTTCTTATATGTGAGAAAATATAATAAACACTCTTTCTTAATACAGATTCATTAAAACGAAAGTAATGTGAAAAGTTCCTCAGCACTGGAATCAGTTCATCTACAGACATTTTAAAACACTGTGTTAATGGAAGTGCCTTTATTTCGGTAAACTAGGTATTTATTATTTTGTCAAGTATCATTATTAAGATTGATTTTTTGTTATATCAATTAATTTTGACTGAATTTTGAGTTATTGCAAATGTAGCACTACTATGTTAAACTTGTCCCATGATTAAGAAAGTTTTAAAATGGTGTCCTTCACTTTTTATAGCTGCATGTAACTTTTATCTTTCTAGCAGGGAGCATATTGAGCACATGCCTTCGTTTTGGAATGCGGATAAAGTTGTTCACTTTTTTTGTTTTGCAGCCTTTTCTTTTTGGACAGCTTTTGCCTGCAATATAAAAACTTTTAGGCAAACATGGATTCCAACCCTGATTATAAGTGCATGGGCTGTTACAGATGAAATTCATCAGAGCTTTGTTCCTGGCCGCTCAGCTTCTGTTCTCGATTGGGTAGCCGATACAATAGGGGCCTTTGTTGGTGCTGTGATTTTTGTTTTTTTACTTACGAAAATCCTTCGTCGGCGTTTGGAAACTAAGCAAATAAAAAGCTGATTGTAAATTTATTTTATCTTTAGTATACTGTTTTTCCAATGCAGACTGAATATTTTTCAAAGCAAGTAAAAGAAGAACTTGATTTTTACCGGATAAGAGAGACTGTAGCAAATCTTGCCGTAAGTGAAGAGGGCAGAGAAGCCCTTTTAGAACGAGAGCCGTGTGCATACAAAGAGAGAATTTCACTTTTAAAAGATATGGGGCGGGAGTGGTATACCTACCTTCACTCTTCAAAAGAAGCTGCCCTTAGCTTTTGGCCCTGCGTAAGACATAATTTTCCCCTTTTGGGAATAGAAGGGGCTGTTCTTTCACTAAAAGACTTGTATGCCTTAGGGCTTTTTTGTCTTGCTCAAGCAAGGGCTAAGGAACTCATCGCTTCTGCTCAAGAAGAACTTTCCCTTGCCTTTCTTTCAAAGGTAGCAGAGCAAATGCCTTCGCTAAAAGAAGCCGAAGAAAAAATTTTTTCTGTTGTAGGAAAAGATGGTGAAATAAAAGACTTACCTTCTTTACGTGCTATCCAAAGCCGCATCGCTTCTTTAAAGAAAGAGGTTCAGTCAGCAATCAGGAAGTACACAAGCGATACAAGCTTAAACTCTTGCCTACAGTCAAACTTGCCCGCCTTGCGGGACGGCCGCGAATTGCTTGCAGTACGGTCTGACCGCAGGGGAGCAATAAAGGGAATAGTTCACGAAATAAGCTCTAGCGGGCAAACTTTGTATATAGAACCTGAAGAAGCTGTAAGGGCAAACAACGAATTGGTTCAGGAAGAATACCGGCTACAGGAAGAAATCAGGCGGATTCTTAGGGAATTGACAAGTGAGCTTGCTGCTTACAAAAACCATTTTCAGTCAGCCCTTGACAATATGCTTTTGCTTGACACAACGTATGCGGCTGCCCGTTACCAAAGCAATATTCGTGGGGTCTTTGCAGAAGATGGCCTTGTACCTGCTATTTTCCAAGCCCGCCACCCTTTACTTGCAGAAAGGGCCATTCCTGTCGATATAAAATTTCTTGAGGGAAAGAAAGTCCTTATTATAACGGGGCCTAACACAGGGGGAAAGACTGTAACCTTAAAGACAATAGCCCTCTTTGCCCTTATGAACCAGGCGGGTTTTCCTCTTCCTGCAGGAGAAGGTTCCTGTCTTCCGCTTTTTACCTCTGTTTTTGCGGATATAGGGGATGAGCAGTCCATTGACCAAAGCCTTAGCACCTTTAGCGCCCACATGAAAAAAATTGCTGAGATGATGGAAAAGGCTGATGAAGGAAGCCTTGTTCTTCTTGATGAGCTTGCTAGTGGAACTGATCCCTTAGAAGGTGGCGCTATTGCTATGGCAGCCCTTGATACTTTGTTAGAAAAAAAATCTTTTGTAATTGTTACTACCCACCACGGAATTTTAAAAAATTATGGTTACACAAATCCTGCTTGCTCAAATGCCTGCGTAGAGTTTTCCCAAGAAAGCCTGTCTCCTACTTACCGCCTTATTATGGGACTTCCTGGAGAAAGCCATGCCCTTGACATTGCTTTAAAATCCGGACTGCCAGCTGACATTGTGCAGAAGGCTAGGGGCTATATTCAAAACGAACAGGCAGATGTAAGTGCCTTAATAAAGGGCTTGTCTGAAAAACATATACAAGTTGATGCCTTGCTAAAAGAAGAAAAAATCAAGTTTGCAGAACTTGAAGAGAAAGAACTTTTGCTGCGTCAAAGGGAATTAGAAATAAAGGAAAAAGAAATTGCCCTCCGCCATTCTGAACAAAAGCAGAGTTTTGCCTTTTTAAAAGAAAGTAGGAGTAAACTTGAAAATCTTGTCAGAACAATCAGGGAAGGAGAGATTACCAGGGAAAAGACTCTTGCAGTCAGGTCTTTTATAAATGAACTTGAAAGTCAAATAAAAAATAGGGAAGTTGCTCTTGAAAAAGATGAGGATCACTTTACCGAAAAAGCAGAAAAGCTAAAAAAGGACATACAAGTTTTTACAGAAAACGGAATGAAATTAAGTAGCCTTAGTCAGGGGAAAAAATCTTCCAAAAAAAAGAAGGCTAGGCTTTCCAATGCACAGGCCCTAAAGACTGCTTTTGCGTATACGGGTGAAAATACAGTTCCTGAAAAAGTATTGGAGCTGAAAGAAGGGCTCAAAGTTTTTGCTGGCCCTAAGAAGCTTAGCGGGGTTCTTATAAAAAGTGTCAAAAAGGGCTTCTGGTCAGTTCAGTTGGGGGCAATAAGGATGACTTTTGCTGAAAATCAGATTGTTCCCCAGTCCCAGGAAAGCCAGTCCTTTGTTGCAGACAAAAGTCCTTCTTTTGTTGTTGAAAAAGAAAGTGTAAGCTCTGATGAAAAGCCTTTCTTTGAGCTTAGGTTGCTTGGTATGCGGTATGAAGAAGCTATTAAGGCTTTGGAAAAACAACTTGACCTGTGCACTATAAAAAGTTTTAAGAACTTCAGCATCATTCATGGAAAGGGAAACGGGGTTTTACAGCAAGCTGTAAGTCAGTATTTGTCGCACTACCCGGGAGTAAAAGAATTCCATTTTGCCCCACCAGAAGAAGGTGGGTCAGGAAAAACCTATGTCACGCTTTTTTAAGGGTTAAGCTGCCATTCACCGTATTCATCCACAATCTCTGTCTTCATACTGCTCATGGGTTTCCAAACCACACTGAGCGTTATGTATGGGGCAAAAGAGTAGGAATACTTTCCGTTATCATCTTGGACTAAGCGGGGTTCAACTTTAAAAGTGCTTGCTAAGTCCCAGTCGTGCAATGAATGGGTTGCCGTGATATTCAGGCTCTTTAGCTTAAAGCCGGAAGCCCTTCTTTTTGTTTGTTCAGGGTCAAAGACTTTTCCGTTACCCCAAAATGCAAAGGAGTTTATGAGGTCTTTAAAAATATTTGTTTCCCCTGGAATGTCTATGTCCGTGTTTGTAAAGCCTTGAAAGTATCGGTAGATAACGGAGTTTTTTGTTTCTGAGCTAAAGGTCAGGGTCAGCATATTGTTTACCTTAAAGGAAACCGCAGGTACAAATTTAAAGTATGAGTTTGTGGGGCGTAAGCAGTCATACACGATGCTAGTGCTAAGTGCTGGAGCCCAGGTGACTCTTTTTTTCCAATAGCGGAAAGTCTTGTTGCTTGAAGAGTAGGCTAATGAAAAAGTTTCTGGTAGGAATTCTTTTTCATCCCTTGTGTCCCAGCCGTTGAAGACCCTACCATCCTCTCCGTCTATGTAGGCAGCGTCGTAGCCGTAAGTGTAAGCCATTGTGTATGCTAACTGCAGGTTATTCCAAGAAAGAGAAAGTTTTAGGGAATCTGCATAGTCTTCTTCAAGTTCGTAGTTAAAGGATTCTGTAAAAGTAAGGGCTGACCCCAAAATTTCCCCGCTTGTTATGGAAAGCGATTGCTGGAATGGATCTTTTTCCCATTCGCCTTCACTGTTCTCTTCTATTCCTGTTGAAAATGTTAAGCTTGTGTAGGGAAATGTAAAGGTGAGTGTTCCCGTATATTTATCTTGTTGGGGTGGCAGTGTTGTTGATAGCGTTAAAGTTTGGCTGATTGTGTCTGTTTCTGTAGAGGCAATGCTTGCACTTAGGGTGTGCGTGGTTACTGATTCTTCATCTCCAAAGTCAGTTGTAAGATATTCCCATTCAGGATTGTCAGCGTCACCGATGAATTTTGTCTTTATCAAATACATGCTGGTGCTGTAGCTTAGGTTTGAATTCTTAAAAAGCGGATTGTAGATTAAGGGCTTAAAAACTAAGTCATTGCTTTCTGTAAGATCAAGTTTGCGGGCGGCATAGTCAGCTTCTATGATACTGTTTTTTGAGGAAGTTGTCGTGTAGCCGTCTAAGCTGGGGTGTTCTTGATAAACAGGATTAAAAGACAAGGAGTTGCTCATAGAAAAAAATGTATCGCGGAAAGTCAGTTTGCTAGTTAAAGTTGTAGGGTTTTTTACCTGATAGTAGGAGGATTTTAAATCTGTCCAGTAAAAGTCTTCCGGTTGCGTTAAGGCTGTAGAATCATAGTTGAATTGGGACGTGTACTGTGGCGTTAGGGTATAGGTGAGAGAGTAGAAAAGACCCGCTATATCAGTTATCTTAGAAGCTTGGGAAACATCAAGAGAGGGCAAGGCATCTTTTGTTAAAAGAGATTCTTCTTTTTTCTCTTCATTTTTATTTTCTTTGCTTTCTTCATGTGAGTTTTCATCTTTCTTTTTTTTCTCTTCTTCGCTTTTAAACTCTTCAGGTTTTAAAAGGCTGATTGGAAAATTCACACTTTTACTAGCTGAGTTTTTTTGCGAAGAAGGAAAATTTATGATTGTTCCCTTTATGCTTCCTGCAATCTTTAAAGGTATAATTTGAGACGGGTAGAAAAAGGATCTTTGCGGAGTATAGGTTTTCCAGTTGTCATTTGAAGTCAGCTGTGAATTTGCTTTAGAAGAAAAGGCTATTGAGGAGTTTAAGCTTGTTATTGAAAAAGTGTCTAGCCAGGGATTTAAGACCTCTGGGACTTTAAAAGAATAAGAAGCCGAGGCCGACCAGGTAAATGATGTAACTGTACTGTCCGTGGAATCGTCCTCATCATCGTCTTCTGTGCCGCTAAGCAAAAAGCCTATCCAGTCCATGTATTCAGACCTGTCTTCAAAATCTTCTATAAAATACGGGTCTGAATAAAAGGGCATTGTAAGGGTTAGCGAAAGGGGATTTGTGACTGTGAGTTTTATGTTCCCTGAATACCTGAACGGAGTTTCAAGCCCTAAGAAATTTGCAGAGTCAGTGTAGCTTTCCCCCTTATTGGAAAATGTTGTATAGCTATCGCCTGAAGGAAAGAGGGTGTTGCTGAATCCTAATTTTAGGTTAGCCTCAATATCGCTGACATATTTTTTAGGTTTCAATACTGTGTCAAAGCCCACCATTGTTCCCAGCGTTGTATAGTAGTCTCCCATTAGCTTAAAGTAGTTGTTGGTGTCTCCCTTGTAGTCTTCATCAAGATTGTGAAGAACCAGTCCTTCTCTTTTTTGTTCCTTTAGCTTAGTAGCCTTCATAAAGTTGTAGAGACCTGCACTCACTTTGTCGTCATCGTCTCCAGAAGCAGAAGTGTCCAAGGGCTTTCTTCCGTAAAGGTACAGGGTCGTTTGTGTAAAATAACCTCTTCTTTGGTCGTAACCGAATACAGGATTAAAAATAAGCTCGTCCTTTGGGTAATAGAAGGCAGGTAGATAAAGAAGGGGGAATTCCCCCACGTAGAGCAGGGCGTTAAAAAAAGCGAACTCTGTTCCAGGTAAAAGCCAAATCCTAGATGCCCTTATTTTCCAGTGGGGATTTGGTGCGTCACAAAAAGTCAGGGTTGCATTCTTAAAAACTACAGTAGACCCGCTGTCTTTACCAAACATCTTAGCAGAGACCACAAGAGTTGAATCTTCTGGCAACTGGATATTTTCTGACTGGACTTGAACAACTTTTCCGTTGTCAAAAATACCTTCAAGAGTAGAGGTGTTAAAAAGGAGGGAGGAGGCTGTAATTGTCTGATCACCAGAAGAGCCCCCTGTCTGTTCCATTACTACGGAACCAGAAGCATAAAGGATATTGTTCTCCCTGTTATATGTAACTCGTGAGGCTGTGATTTTTGTCGTTGATGTTCCGCTAGCAACACTTACTGTAACAGCTCCGGTAAGAACAATTTGCTCTTGCCCTGTGACCTCATCCTTTTGGTATTCAGTTTTATTTGCGTTTTCAATTGTAATTACAGAAGGTCCTGCCTTTGCATCTTCTGCAAAAAGAGAACCTCCTAATAAAAGCAGGACAGAGACAAAAAAACTGAATAAAAATCTTTTTTTCATGCTCAAGATTTTAAGCCTTTTGCTTAAGCATTTCCTTTACGTATAGGCCTGTATAACTGCCTTTGACTACAGCGACATCTTCAGGCCTTCCCTTAGCAACAATTTGTCCGCCGCCGTCTCCTCCTTCAGGTCCTAAGTCAATAAGGTAGTCAGCCTGGCAAATTACATCCAGATTGTGCTCAATCATAACCACAGTGTTTCCCTTATCCACTAAGGCTTGAATCACTTTCATCAACTGCTTTACATCCACAAAGTGCAAACCGGTAGTCGGCTCGTCAAGTATGTATAGTGTTTTTCCTGTTGACGGGCGGGAAAGTTCAGAGGCAAGTTTTACCCTTTGAGCTTCACCGCCAGAAAGCGTTAGCGCATTCTGTCCCAGCTGTATGTAGCCTAAACCTACATCTTTTAAGGTTTGAAGCTTACGGGCAATATGGGGGATGCTGTCAAAGAAAGAGGCTGCATCTTCTATTGTCATGTCAAGAACATCACTTATAGACTTGCCCTTGTATAAAACGTCCAAGGTTTCCTTGTTAAATCTTTTTCCCCTACAAACGTCACACTGAATGAAAACGTCCGGCAAAAAGTTCATCTCTATTGTGATTGTGCCAGCTCCCTGACAGTTTTCGCACCTGCCGCCTTTAACGTTAAAGCTGAATCTTCCTCCCTTGTAGCCACGGGCCTTTGCTTCTGGTAGGCTTGCAAAGAGTTCCCTGATTTTGTCAAAGACACCGATATAGGTTACGGGGTTGCTTCTGGGTGTTCTTCCTATGGGGGACTGGTCTATGCTGATAACTTTATCTATGTTTTCAAGACCGCTTATCTTTTTGTAGCTTCCACAAGAATAGTCAGTCCGCATTATTTTGTTGCTGGCAGCCGGATAAAAAACATCGTTAAGCAATGTTGACTTTCCGCTGCCGGAAACACCCGTTATGCAAGTAAAGGTTCCAAGAGGAATCTCAACATCTATGTTCTTTAGGTTGTGCTCGCTGACCCCTTCAATTTTTATGAAGTTGCCATTTCCCTGCCTTCTTTGCTTGGGGATTTCCATGGTGATTTTACCGGCAAGGTAGCGGCCTGTTATGCTTTGGTCAACTTGCATCACTTGTTCAGGACTTCCGCTTGCCATAATCTGACCGCCGTGTACACCTGCTCCAGGGCCTATATCTATAAGCCAGTCAGCGGTACGCAAAGTTTGCTCGTCGTGCTCAACAACGATAACTGTATTGCCTAAATCCCTAAGAAAGGTTAGGGAATTGATAAGACGCTGGTTGTCCCTTTGGTGAAGGCCTATACTTGGCTCGTCAAGAACATACATAACCCCTGTCAGCGCTGAGCCAATCTGGGTAGAAAGCCTGATACGCTGAGCTTCTCCTCCGCTAAGGGTCGCGGCACTTCGCTCAAGGGTTAAATATTCAAGACCCACGTTCTTTAAAAAACTTAGGCGGTTGTTGATTTCTTTCATTATTTGGGCAGAGATTTTCTTTTCTGTTTCGCTAAGGGAAAGCTCCTTAAAAAAGTCTATGGTTTGCAAAACAGAAAGCTCTGTAAGCTGCCAAATGTTCTTTCCACCGATTGTAACGCCAAGGGCTTCCGCTCTTAGCCTCTTTCCTTTACATGAAGTACATTCGCAGCGGGACATATACTTTTCCTGCATACTCTCCCTTTGGGCATCTCCCCAAGCTTCATTGTACCTTCGCCTCATGTCCGCAAGTATCCCAAGCCATGGCCTCTTGTATTCGCTCATGCCCTCGCCACTTTGCTTTTTGTAAACCCAGTGCAGGGTTAAATCTTCGTTACCGTTCCACAAGTAGTCCAACTGTTTTTTAGTCAGCTTGTTAATTGGAGTGTCAAGAGAAAAACCGCCGGCCTTTGCAACAGCAGTAAACATACTCTTGTTCCATTCGCTTTCGGGGTTGTAAAAATCAATACCCCTCTCATTAAAGGAAAGGGAGGGGTCTGGAATAATCAAGTTTTTGTCCCATTCCATTTTTTCGCCAAGCCCCGTGCAGTCAGGGCAGGCACCAAAGGGGTTGTTGAAGCTGAAAAGGCGGGGCTGCAGTTCTGGAATAGAAATACCGCAGTCAGGGCAGGCATTTTTCTGGCTGAAGAAAATTTCTTCTTCTAGGTATGCGGCCTGGCTGTCGTAGGGGCTGCCCTTTTTAT
>CAJOQA010000126.1 GCA_905236465.1 uncultured Treponema sp. | reverse complement strand
TAGAGCTTGAAGGCAGGCAGATTGCAAAAAGCTGGTGGGGAAAATCCTGGTGTGCTAACCTTGAGCGTTATGCTGATTACGCAAGCAGACTTGAGCGAGGGCGTAAATACGTAAGGGCAAATTGTGTAGTTGACCTTCAGATTGAAAGCGGACTTGTAACAGCCCTTGTTATGGGAAGCAAAAAAAAGCCTTACAAGATAAAGGTTACAATTGATGAGCTTTCAGAAAAGCAGCTGGACACTTTGATTTCCAGGTGCTCGTCAAAAATACAAACGCTTGAAGATTTGGTCAATGGGAAATTTCCCGATGAGCTAAAATCAATTTTTACGGAAAAAGATGTGGGGCTTTTTCCTTCTATGGCAAAGATTCATTTTAATTGTTCTTGTCCTGACTGGGCTGATATGTGCAAGCACACTGCGGCTGTCCTTTATGCAATTGGGGCCCGCTTTGATGATGACCCGCTTTTATTTTTTACCCTCAGGGGCATAGATACAGAGAAATTGGTTGGCAATGTAGTGCAAAACAGAATAGAGCAAATGCTTTCTAATGCAAATGCAAAAAGCAAACGTATTATGGAAGATAATGAAATTGCAGAAGTTTTTGGAATCTAGTCCCCCTCTAGAAACTGCTGCTAAAAACTGCTACAATAAAAAGAACTTGATTTTTTTGTGGGAGAACTAATCAATGCGTTTTGAAAGCACCAGGAACTGTGGTAAAAAAGTAGACTTCAAGCAGGCCTTGCTTAACCCCATGCCTGATGATGGTGGTCTTTATGTTCCGTGTGACTGCGAGGATTTGCGTCACTGGATTTTGTATGCAGATCAAAATACCTCTTTTGCCAATATAGCGGGAACCCTTACTTCGGGGCTTATCAACAAAGAATTCAGCCCTATTATATGCGAAGTTATAGCAACCAAGGCCTTTACCTTTGAACCGAAAATCAGGCAGCTAGATGGCCACCTTTTCCTTCTTGAACTGAATCACGGACCTACCGGCAGCTACCGTGACTTTGGGGTTTCTTTCCTGATTTCAGCTTTGGAAGCAATACTTTTGATGTCTGGCGAAAAGTCTATTTTGCTTGATGCTACAAGCGGACCGCTCGGGGCTTGCATGGCAAATGCAAGCCGGGGGAAAAAGCTTATAAAGTCAGTTTTGCTCTATCCGCGCGGGAAAGTAACAGGTTTACGTGAAAGCGACTTTGTATGGAATGGCGGTAATATCTACCCGATAGAAGTTGACGGAACAGAAGCTGACTGCCGCAACATGGTCCGCAAAATCTTTACCCAAAAAGAACTTATATCAAAATACCACCTGACAGTAGCAAACACCTCCAACATTGGCCGTCTTTTGCCACAAGCCTTCTTTTACACCTTTGCCTTTACGAGAATCAAAAAAATAATTCAAGGGGATATTTATTATGCGCTGTCCCCTGACAATTACGGGAATTTAGTTTCTGGCCTTTATAGCTGGCTCCTTTCCCTGCCTGTTAACGGCTTTATTTTACCTTCTAGCCCCCATCTGTGCCTAGATCCTAGAGGAAAGGCTTTTATGCCTGATGCCTCAATTCCTTTAGCAGAAAGACCTGCAGCAGATCCTGCGGATCCTTCAAACCTGGAGCGGTTAGAGAATGTTTTTAGGGCAAATTCACTGATGCTCCGCTCTTTTGTTTACCCTGCCCAAGTCAGCAAAGAGCAAACTGCAAAGGCTTGTCAGGAACTTTTTAGTAAGTACAACATTTATGCTGACGAGTCTACAAGTTCTGCCTACGCGGCCAGCCTTTTACGAAAAGATCTGACAGAAAGTGAAGACGGTTCAGTTGTTCTTGTTGTAAAGGACGATCCTTCCTTATCAAAAGGCTTCTTGCAACAAACACTGGGGGAATACCCGCAGATGGAAGCCAATGTACTAAGTTCAATTACGCCTACACAAACAGGCCGGTACCCCATTCAAAAAGATGACATAGACTACCTTATTTCAGTCTTAAATTCGCTAAACTTACGTAGGCTATTCTAGGGCAGCCTTCGTTGCTTTTTCCGTAAGCTCTACCTGCTGCTCCACTGCAGCAGCTAAATGGCTTGCGGTATACAGGGAGGAATCCCTCTTGAGCCCTAATTTTTTTGCCCTGATAATGTCACTTTGTTCAACAGGTCCCCAACCTGGGCTTTTATAGTCTGATATGGAAGTCAGGTCAAAAGAACCGAATATCAAATCTGGGCTGATTGAATTTAGGGTAAGGTTTGAATCCTTGTAGCCAGTGTCTGCTACAGCAAAAACAAAGGAATCTTTTTTTAGCCCCATCCCCTCTTTTAAGATAGAAGAAAGGGCATTGTATGTCAGGCTTGTGTTTTTTAAACTTGTCTGTTTACTTATTTTGTCTTTTCTGCAGAAAAACCTGCGCCACAGCCTAAAATCTCTATAATCTCCAAAGAATGTGTAATCAGGTGAATTAAATTCAGCGGCGTAGACAGTATAACCGTCATAGGCTAGCTTTGCAAAAAGGGGCTCATAGGTCCTGATTGAAGTTTTTTCATTAGGAACAAAGATTATGCACTTTCCCCACCCCCTGTCGCTTTCGCTTATAGCGGCAGCTTTTTTCTCGTATTTTTTTACTGTGGCAGAATTCAGTTGAAAAATTTTCTCAATCCTCTTAAAACCTGAAGAAAAATTACCGTAATAAGAGTAAGTGCTTTCTTTTACACTGAATTTTTTGTTAAAATCCACTTTTACCGGACAGTTTAAGACTATATAAATACCAAGTAAAAGGGTGAGGATCAGATTTAAGATTGAAACAATAATAAAAAGTACATTGTAGTGGTCAATGACCAACTGTGCTTTTAGGCGTAAAAGGGCGCGGAAATTCCAAATAAAGACATTCAGGGCCATTGCACTTACTAAAAGTTCTGCAAAACTTAAGCCGAATGCCGCTATGGAAAGGAGAGAAAGTATGAATGCAATCAAGGGGACTACAGAAATGGGGTCTCTTCGGGTATCTTCTATAAAAAATACCCGTGCTGATGAGAGAGCACATAAAAATAAAATTAAAAGTTCACTTAAGGTTTGATTGGTCATAGTGGATATTCTATCAAAAAGACAAGAATTCCGCTATAGATTTCAAAAGACACTTTGAGACTTTGCTAAAATATTTATTTGTGTTATAATAAAAACTGATAGCTTTTTATAACACTAAGAGGCAATAATGGCACAGGAAAAGAAAATAAAGGTTGATGTTTCAAAAATCCGCAATGCAATAGAAACAGGAATCCCCCTCACAGTTACTACATACACTCTTCCGCACGAAATGGAAGATTACATTACAGATATTTTAAAGGTTTTCCTTACCGAGCTAGACCAAAATCAGATGGTGGAAGGGCTTTCTTATTGTCTGAAGGAACTTGTGAATAATGCAAAGAAGGCAAACACAAAAAGGGTTTACTTTGAGGATAAAAAACTGAATCTTACGGATCCTTCTGATTATGAAGAGGGCATGAAAAACTTTAAGCAGGATACCCTGACCAACATAAAGTATTACCTTGAGCAGCAGAGGAAAAAAGGCCTTTACATAAAGGTTTCCCTACAGACAAGAAACAACAAGATAAAGGTTGAAGTCCGCAATAAGGCAGAGTTGACTGTTTTTGAATATAAAAGAATCCATGATAAAATCACAAGGGCCCAGCAGTATAATTCTGTAGAAGAAGGAATTGCCCAGCTGCTTGATGATTCAGAAGGGGCAGGCCTTGGACTTGTCATAATGATTTTAGTTCTAAGAAAGATAGGTCTTACAGACGAGAACTATCAGGTTGTAAGTGAAAACGGTGAGACTATAACCCGCATGATTTTGCCCTTCAGCGGAAAGATGCAGCAGGATATTTCTGATATTTCAGCTGAATTTGTTAAGCTCATAAAAGGCCTTCCAGAATTTCCAGAGAATATTACGGAAATAAACCGTGTCATCAATGACCCCAACAGCCAGATGAGTGATATTGCTACAAAGATTTCTAACGATGTTTCTCTTACAGCTGAACTTTTGAAGATGGTAAACTCTGCTGCCTTTGCCCTTTCATCTCCTTGTCGCTCTATTGGGGAGGCAGTAAAACTTGCGGGTTTAAGGGGTATCCGCAACTTGCTCTTTAGCATAGGTTCTATGAAAACCCTTATGGTCAATTCTGACGATGACAAAAAGGAACTTTGGAATCATGCCTATAGGGTTGCCTTTTATTCTTATAACTTAGCTAGAAACTTTTTAAGGTCAGATAAATCTTGCGTAGAAGATGCCTACGTTTGTGGACTTTTGCACGATATGGGAAAAATTATATTTGAAACTGCCCACAAGGACATCTTGGACAAAATCGATGCCCTTTGCAAGGAACGCAATGTTTCAAAAGGCTTGTTTGAGCGTATGTTTGCCGGTGTCAACCACGGAGAAATCGGGGCCCTTATCGCACAAAAGTGGAATTTCCCCCAGGTGATTGTAAACGTTATCCGCTACCACCACGATCCGTTAGCTGCTCCAGAAGATTCCAAAAAGATTACGCTTTTGGTTTACTTTTCAGACTTGCTGGCCCACTATGGAGAAGGCAGGGTTGAATATGACCAGTTTGAGCTAGAAGCCCTTAAGCTCTTTGGCATAAGCAACGAAGAAGGCCTTAAGGTCTTAAGCGAAAAGATGGATACTGCCTTTAGGAAGGAAAGATAAAGAGGTAAGAAAAGACCCCGAAACAAGTTCGGGGTAACAATAGGGATTTGAGTTTTAGACAGCTTCGGAGGGAAGTTCTGCTATCATTTTGAGTGTAGAAAAGTTAGTACTTTAGTTGGTAGTTGTTTTCCTTGCAGTAGTCGTCCCATTCCTTGTCATTCATTGTGTAGGTGCGGAACCGTAAGTCACCGTATTCTACCAGCTGATTTATGTAATGGTCAGAGCCTTCAACTACACGCTGAGAATGAAGTTGTATGGCATTCCAATAGCGCAAAGGAATCATAATGTAATATTCTAGAAGCCCCTTCTCTACTTGGGCAAGAATCGTGTTTTTTATTTCAGAAGAGGAATCCGTGTATAAACCGTTGCATAACTGGTTGTACCAATCGTAATAGGTCCGTGTCTCATCGTTTCCGTTTAGGTTGATTGTAAGCTTTTCTGTATCAGGGTGAAAGCCATACTCATTTACAACATCCGGAACACAGTAGCACCAAAGGACTCCATACGGG
>CAJOQA010000125.1 GCA_905236465.1 uncultured Treponema sp. | reverse complement strand
TGTATTTAATGTTTTCAGCTCCTCCAAGCCTTTCACTTGCAGGTCTTACAGCCTATGCTGCAGTTTCCTATATTCTTTGGGGAATGACATACACAATGATGGACATACCTTTCTGGTCCATGATTCCAGCCTTTACAAAAGCCGGTCGCGAACGGGAAGGTCTTAGCGCCTTAGGAAGATCTTGCGCTGGTGTCGGTTCTGCAATAATTTCTATTATAACGGTTCTTAGTGTCTCTGCAATTGGAAAAGCCTTTGCTGGTTCAGATGCCTCAAAGAAAATAATTGAGCGTACCGGTTTCCAATATTTTGCCCTTGCAGTTGCAGTTTTATTCTTTGTCTTTACTCTTATCACCTGTCTTTGCATAAAGGAAAAATCAACAGTTGATGTAAAAACAAATAGCGTAAAAGAGATGTTCTCAGCCCTTGTAAAAAACGATCAGGCTATGACAATGGTCATCGCTATAGTTTTAATAAATACAGCCCTCTACATAACTTCTAACCTCGTAATCTACTTCTTTAAGTATGATTTTTCAGGTCCTGAAAAGTGGGAGGCCCACTATACACTCTTTAATACCTTTGGTGGCGGTTTCCAAATTCTTGCTATGATGATTCTGTTCCCCCTTTTTAGAAAGTTCTTCAATACAATGAAACTCTTCTATGTCTGCTTTGTAATGGCAATGTTAGGCTACCTGATCCTGCTTGGAATAGCTTTCATTAACACAACGGAGGTTAACCTGCTTCTTGTTCCAGCCTTCCTTATAATGAGTGCAATAGGAATGTTGAATGTTATTGTAACAATCTTCCTTTCTAACACCGTTGACTATGGTCAGTTCAAAAACGGCAGTAGGGATGAAAGCGTGATTTTTTCTATGCAGACTTTTGTTGTAAAACTTGCATCTGGCCTTTCTGCCCTTATAGCTTCCATCGTTCTTTCAGTGTTCCACATAAGCCAAAACCAGGAGGACGCAGTCATGCAGATTGCATCCGATTCAAGCAGGATGGGGCTCAGGCTAAGCATGACTATCCTTCCAATACTAGTTCTTCTTATTGCAATAGTGATTTTTAAGAAGAATTATATACTTACCGATGAAAAGTTAGAGGAAATCCAGAAAAAGATATCAGCTTCTTCTGCTTCGTAAAAAAGAAAAGACAGCAGTTCCTATGATTACCGTATAGCCTAAAAGGCTTAGGGCATCTGGGAGCTGCTCAAAAAGAAAGAAGCCAAGTAAAGCAGAAAAAATTATTTGTGTGTATTCATATATTGAAATCTTAGAAGAAGGGGCGTTAAAGTAGGCACCTGTTATTCCAAGTTGACCTCCAGCTGCGGCTAAGCCTGCAGCTAAAAGAAACAGGAATTGCCTGCTTGTCATTGGTGAATAAAAAAGAATGGTACTTGGCAGTGCGCATAACAGGGAAAATGCTGAGAAAAAGGCTATTATCAAAAAGCCCTGCACATTATAGGTATGGCATTTCCTAACACACGCATAAGCAAAGCCTGCCCCCATTCCTCCTGCAAAACCTGCAAGGGCTGGAATTACATGGGAAAAATCCATAGAGGGTTTTATCACAAAAAGGGCCCCTACAAAAGCAAGTGCAATAGATAATACAGAAGCTAACGTTGGCTTTTCCCCCAAGATAAACATGCTTAGCAAAAGGGAAAAGAAGGGAGACATTTTGTTAAGCATCGCCGCATCTGCTATGTTAAGGCGGTCTAGCGCATAAAAGTTCCCGAAAATTCCTATGCTCCCAAAAATGGAGCGTAGCAGTAAATACTTTAGTGAACCTCTAGGAATTTTTATAACAGAAGGATCCTTTCTCCCTTTTATAAGCAGCATTGTCAAGGCAACAAAAAAAGCAATAAGATTTCTAAAAAGCGTTTTTTGAACAAAGGGAACATCCCCTGCTGCGTGCACAAAAACACCCATCAAGGCGAAACAAAAAGAAGATAAAAGTATAAAAAACAGTCCCCTTTTAAAATTACTTTTTTCCATAACAGAAAATTATAATGAAATTACAGGTAAGCCTCAAGATATAATAAAAATTTAAATTGACAAAAGGCATTTTATTTTGCTACTATTTTGCTAGGAGAAAGTTATGTTGCTTTTGTTTTATACACGTGAACGTAAAATTTGTGAAGAAATATGTAGCCGTCTTAAAGACTACAAGCATCTTGCCTTTGTTTACACTGATTTTAAAGATTTTAACGATGCTATTCACGATTTAGGCCCTGAAAAAATAGATTTATTGTGTGTTGATTATAGGCTTTCTGAATACGAGTATTCAAAGCCCTTTGAATCCTTAATAGCGCAAAATTTTATCGTCCCTTTTATTTTTTACAATAGTCCCTATGCCCTTTACGGAGAGCGGGCTGCATATTGGTCTTATTTGAATAAGAAAAAGTTTGGGGATTTGCTCCATGCAAAAGTTTCAGATAAAATGGTTTTCCTCCTAAGCCAACTAGAAACTATAATTGACTCACCTGACATCTTACCCTATATTTCTCTTATTTGCCCGCCAAAAGATTTTATCAGCAAAGAAGAAAGCGCCATTCAGAAATTTGACCTTGAAGATTTCCGCTTTAAACATAAAATACAAAATTCAAAGTACAAGCTCTTTTCCTATTTCTTTAAAAATCGGGAAAAAGTCATTAGCGCAAAAGAACTTTGCCTTTATATGTGGGGTCAATATTCGGAACAAAAACTTGAAAGCCTATATTCCTATATAAGCATCTTGCGAAAAATTATCAGTAAAGAAAGCACCTGCCTCATGGATATAGAACGGGTAGGAAGGGAATGTTACATATTTAAAATATCAGTTCCAGCCTTGAAAAGTAAAGATGAAAAATCCGCTGTTGACTTTTTCACTTTTACCCAAAAGAGCACAAGGTCAAACTTTACCTTTTCAAAAGTCAGCAGAGGTTATCTGCGAGAGCATCAGCGCTACTTTCCCCTAGAAGACAGCGAGATGTAAACCCTTAATTGCTAGGTCTTTTGCAATACTTGTAAGTGAACCGTGCGATCATGTATCTTCCCAAGATCTTTGATGCCACAGCCTTAAAACGCCACTTAAAAGCCCACATAGAATAAAGCTTTCCCTTACGAGAAGCTTTTAGGCAGTGGGCAACTGTTTTCTCTGCAGAAAGACCGTGCCGTACTTCTTTTCTTGCCCCCTTAGAGGCAACATTTGCAAACTCTGTACTAACAGGACCTGGGCACAAGGCAGTAACACTTATCCCCCTGTCCTTTAACTCAGCTGCAAGCGCAACGCTAAACGATAAGACATAAGCTTTGCAGGCCGCGTAAACTGCAAAATTCCCCAGCGGACAAAAAGATGCCAGGCTTGCAGTGTTTATTATCCTTGAACCTTTTTTCATGTAGGGCAGGGCAAAACCGGTAAGCCCCGTAAGGGAAGTGCAGTCAGTGTCTATCATGTCCATTTCCCTAACTGGGTCTGTGGCCGAAAATTCCCCGTAAGTTCCAAAGCCCGCATTGTTTACAAGAACAGATATTTCTATTTCCCCACATTCAGCTTTTTCTTCATCTAAAAGTTTTTTTACCTGTAAAGCTCCGCTTTGCCCACATAAATCAACTTCAAATATTCTTACCTTAGGAAAAGATGAACTGTCATTCTCAATAAGACTCTTTGTTTCTTCAAGGCGGTCCCTTCTTCTAGCTAAGAGCCAAATTTCATCGTCTTGGCTTTCTTTTGCCAACTGCCTTGCGAAACAGACACCCATACCGGAGGATGCCCCTGTGACAATAGTAATACGTTTCATAATAAAAAATGCTCGCTGTTGGATTTGAACCAACGACTTCCACCGTGTGAAGGTGGCACTCTACCACTGAGTTAAGCGAGCTAGATAGTACTACTATAGACCTAGACCTTTTTTTTGTCAAGCCGTGTGTTCGCCGCGAAAAAGGTGGGCGACTGCAAGTTTTTTGAGGTGCCCTTGTTATTTTTACTAATTATGTTATAATATACGGTGCGATTCTAAGTGCTGAAAGAATTCGCAATTTTTTCGCAAGAGGTTATATCGATGAGCGATGGAAAAGTTATTGCAAATGTGTATATTGATGGGAATTTTACCTTTCATATACATTCCTACCTTGTAAAAAAGTACAAGAAGATTATCAATTGGGAAATGTTGCTTAATTTTATCAAAGATAAAATAATAGCAAGTAACCCTTCAATCCAATTCTGCAAGATAGAAGCCCAGTGTTTTTTGGGGACCGATTATGTTTCAAACAATAAGTCAAGGGATTTTTTGACTAATTCAATGAACATGGCCGGCATTACCCACAGGACAACCTTATTAAAAAAGTTAGATAATGGAGGCTTTAAAGAGGATGCTGTAGACACAAATCTTGTTTTTTTCGCAACAAAAGATTATTATGCTGCAAAGGATGATAAGTACGATTATTTAGTTCTTTTAGCGGGTGATTCTGATTTTGTTCCCCTGATTGAAAATTTAAAAAAAGAAGGCGTAAAGATTTTTGTCCTTTATATTGATTTTGAAGAGCAGTCTTTAGGGCTAGGTCGTACGAGAACCGCTCAGAATTTGCTTGAAAGTTCCAATATGAGGGAGAACATCCAGCATCTAATTGACGAAAGGGTAGATGAAAAAATAAAGTCAATTTTTTCTGATTGCCCTCCTGATTTACAGGAAGCCTCCACGCCTGTATCTCGTCCCGTTCAGTTTTCTGAGCCCTATGATTCAGATGAAAGCCTTAACTGGCCTGAAGTTGAAAGCGCTATAAAAAAAGTCCAGGCAGACAAGTGCAGCGGTAGAAATGATTTTGTCTTAGTAAACCAGGTTGGAGAAAAGCTCTTTACGTTAAGTCACAGACCCCGTCATGGCAGCTTGCTTAGAACTATTATGTTTTCTTTCCGCAATAGGATTGAAATTGATGATTCTAATCCTAATGCAAAAAAAGTCCGTATAAAGACTATGGAATAAAAGTCTTCTTTTCTGTATACTACTTGCATGATTTATACAGACTTGCAAATGCCAAAGGCCGGCGACAGGGTAGTTGTCGGTCTTTCTGGAGGAGTTGATTCAACTGTAACTATACTGATGCTCAAGGAAAGGGGCTGTATAGTTACAGGTGTTACAATGGCTCTTTGGAAAAATGACTTGCCTCAATTACCGCAGACAGTTGTGTTGCATGACAGTTGCTATGGGCCTGGTGAAGAAGCTGATATAGAAGATTGCAGGGCCTTTTGTAAAGACCATGATATTCCCTATTATGTTATAGATGTAAAAGAAGCTTATCAGGAACAGGTCCTTGATTATTTTAAAGCCGAATATAGGGCTGGTAGAACCCCCAACCCCTGTATCAGGTGTAACCGCTTCATAAAGTTTGGTGCTCTCTTAGCTGGCATAGAAAAAATTGGTATTGAATACGACTATTTTTGTACGGGTCATTATGCAAAGCTTGTCCGTGGTCAGCAAACTATTGCTTCTTTATATGGTAGCCAGGCAAGTGACAGCCCTGAAGGAAAAGCCTGCCCACCCCAAATAGCAGGTGCATTTGATTCCACAAAGGATCAGGCCTATTTTCTCTACCGCATACCTTCAGAAACTTTGGAAAAAGTACGCTTTCCCTTAGCTTCTATGACAAAAAAAGAAGTCTTTGCCTTTGCTAGAGAGCACAAGTTAAAGGCCGCAGACCGAGAAGAAAGCCAGGATTTTATCCCCGAGCCCTATCTAGACTATATTTTTAGCGACAAACCCTCCATTCCAGGAGATATAATTGACTTAGACGGTCATGTCTTAGGCAAGCATAGGGGCATAGAGCACTATACTATTGGCCAAAGAAGGGGGCTGGGAGTCAGCGCAAAAGAGCCACTGTATGTGGCCGCTATTGACAAGGAAAAAAATCTTGTAGTACTTGGCAAGGATTCAGATTTGTTCTGCCAAGGTCTTATTGCAGATGATATAGTTTGGCCTGCAGCCTACGACCCAAACACAAGTTTTACAGCCCAGGTAAAAATCCGCTTAGCTTCCAGGCCTGTAACTGCAAAGCTTTCCCCCTATATTCCAGGTCCAGGGGAGACTTTTGTTGGAAAGCCATACCTGGTAACCTTCGAGCAAGAGCAAAGGGCTGTTGCCCCAGGCCAGTCAGTTGTCTTTTACAAGGATAACATAGTCTGTGGCGGTGGCATCATAAGTAAAGCCTTAAAAAGCCTCTAGTTTACCTCAAGATTATAAGTTACGCTATCAGCTTCATTTTGAATGTTGATAATGGTAACAGAAAGTCCCACGTGCCCTGATGGTAATGCTATTTTGCCTAAAAGCATTCGGTTGCTATCCGGGTACATTAATTCTACAGGGTACATAGAAGCTCCAACCACGCAAAGGCGGCCAGATTTATCCTTTAAGGTGTCGTAATTTATCCGTTCAACAGTAGCCCCATTTATAGAAACTAAGGTTCTAAAGGGCATAGCGGCATCCGTTCGGCTCTTGTAGATGTAATAGGTTCCTGCCCTTAAATATCTTTCGTTTATAAGATTGTGGGTTACTCCGTTTTCATCGTCCAAAGTGATATAGCCCATCTTGAAGGGAAGCTCTGCTCCAGACTTTGAAACTAACATTCTTGGGTTTACTGCGATTGAGCTCTTTGTATCCAAAACTTGAAATTCCAAGCCGCTTATCCCGTCTTGCCAGCCAGAATTCCCGCTTACTCCCAACACGGTTCCTTCTGTAACAGTGTCAGTGCTAGAAATGTAAGAGGGCAGTTTTTCATCGTCAAGATTTGCATAAACAGTTTCCCTCTGATCCTCATGCCCCAGTATTATCGCAGTTCCCAAAGTCGATTCAAACCAACCAAATGAATTTGTATGGTCAGAAAGAACTAACAGTACATTCCCTGTGTCTGCAGCCTTAATTTGAGCAGAATCCTTAAAAATCAAGGAAGAATTTATAGTTCCACCCCTAAATTCCCCAAAATATGACTTAAAAGAATCTGAAGAAGTTTCTTCCTGTGGCCAGTTAAAGGCAAAAAGCCCTCCTGAAATTGCAAGGGAAGTGGCTAAAGCTAAAGCTACAATTTTCATTTTTTTCATAATCTCTCCTTATTTTCGTGAAACCGTCAACCTAGAAATTTTATTGTCACGTCCTATAAAAAGACTGTCCTTGTTTACCTGAATAAAGGCTGATTCGGCGGTAAAAGAAAAAGATGCCGCCACCTGGTTAAATGGCTCTAAAACGGTGACTGTGCATTTTGAGTTTTCCCTGCTAAGTATGTATGTAAAATCAGAGTTTTCCGCCTCTTCTATTTGAATGACGGTCCCCTTAAGCGGAATTTTGTAACTATTAAGTTTTTTTAAATCTACAATCCCCAAGCCACCTTTATACCCATACCAAACAGTATTTGCGCTTCTATTGAATTTCACAAGCTCCTGACTGTTACTGTCTTCATTTAACCATTCGTGGAAAATAATCTTGCTATGACCGCCATTTTTTTCGGCTATCACAAAGCGCTGCTGGTTTTGTCCGCTAACACAGGCTATTAAATTCCCGTCCTCTGAAATTCCAACCCCAACAATAATGGGGTACTTGCTTCCCCCTGGTTGGAACTTTTGGTCTACCTGACCATCCTTTGTAAAAGAAACCAAGGTCCCGTCTGCAAAACCAGCTACAGTTCCCTTGCTACTAGAAGAAAAAGCTGTTATTGGCGCATAGCTTTCGTAAAGCCAAAGCCTCTTTCCTTCAGCGTCACACTGCACAAAGGAATTGCCACCTGGCAAAAATACATAGATACGGTCTTTATCAAAGAAGGGAAATCCGTATTCATCTATAACTCCGGCCTTTTCCCCTGAGTTTTTGTAAAAGTCCGTGGAAGAACTATTTGCAGAATAAGAAGCATACCATGAAGAAGAAATAGCAGCTTTAAATGGATAGGCTATATTTGAAATTATCCTTCCATCCTCTGTAAAATAGCCCATTGACTGACCTAGCTTAAATGGTATAGGTACATCTCCTTCTTTTGCCGAAGAAAGGTGTGAAATATTTTCAGTCCATTCAGGTGTTAAGTGAAGCTCTGTACTAAGAGGCCGTAATGCCAATATTATGTACAAAAAACAAAAAATTGCTATGGTAATTAATATTATTTTAATTTTCTTACTGATTTTTGTAAACTTTGTCATAGCTAAACATAATAAACTAAGAATGATTTTTCTTCAATAGTCGTTGCATAAAGTTAGCATAAAGGGGTATTATATAGGAGATTTTTCTTTTTGGAGATTAAGAATGAAAGTTCTTGGTGTAGAAAGCTCGTGCGATGAAACCGCCTGTGCTATAGTAGAAGATGGAAAGACTATTTTAAGCAATGTTGTTGCAACCCAAATTCCCTTCCATCAAATATACAAGGGGGTTGTCCCTGAAATTGCAAGCAGAAAACATGCTGAATGGATTCTTCCTGTAGTCCGCCAGGCTTTGCAGGAGGCAAATCTGACTTTAGATGAGGTTGACGCTGTTGCCGCAACAAATCGCCCTGGCCTTATGGGGTCTCTTTTAGTTGGCATGACCTTTGCCAAGA
>CAJOQA010000124.1 GCA_905236465.1 uncultured Treponema sp. | reverse complement strand
TTGCATCAGTTACAATGTCAAAATCCTTGGGTCTTTTATCAATCAGCAAATCTCGTACAGCACCACCAACTAGGTAGGCTGCAAAACCTGTTTCACGCAAACGGTTTATGATGTAGATTGCGTCTAAATCTATTTTCTCCTGAGAGATATGATGTTCTTCTTTTGTGTAAATGATAGCCTTCTTTACGGGATTCCCGCGACTATCTGTTGAATATCGGATAAGCACAGTGCATATATTTTAATAGTCAATGGCTTTCAAGTCAAGTAATTGACAGGCTTCTTGCAAAAGAAAGTTTAAAATTATAAAAAAAAGACTTCCTAAAAGGAAGCCTCAAATGACGCATGGCAGACTCGAACTGCCGACCCACTGCTTAGAAGGCAGTTGCTCTAATCCAGCTGAGCTAAAGCGCCATTGCAAACTAGTATATACCTTTTAAAAAAAAAGTTCAAGTACTTAATTGTTATAATCAGCTTCTTTTATTGATATGGAACCCAAAAAAAGTACTTTGCTATAATATGAAGTAAAAGAAGAATCCCTGCCGACAGATACGGCATACATATCAACATACCAAACCCCGCTGTCACTTGAAGAACTAGAAAAATTTACATCTGCATCTCCACTTTTAGGTAGCGGATTTGAGGAAGATGATGAGTTAAAGTTGAAACCGTAATCAGAATCAATATACCTGCGCGGAAAAACACTGGTTCCCTTGTATGTTAGGGGGCTACCACTTGTTGAATCTGACATAGAAGAAGAGCCTATTCTGATTGCAGCTGAACGGGTACTATCTGTTGGATAATCATTTAGACGGATATAAACATATCTGTTTTGCCCTGCATCTTGTATAAGGGGATTTAGGGAGCCTGTGCTAAGTTTTAAAGGCTTGTAACCTCGTGAATCAATAAGGTTTTCGATAGCTGCTGTAGAGTTGGTGGTGCTAGAATTTAAGGAACTTACGGAATTTTCAGCACTTACCATTATTGAATAATTGTTGTAGATTTTATAATAAATTTCTGTCCCTAAAAAATCATTTTCTGTATTATTATCACTAGTTTCGTTAGTTATAAAAGAAAAATAATTTTGAATAGCATCATCTGAAGTATAATAGGCTATGTGTCCGTCTGTATAGGGCGGATCAAAAAAGGGATAGACATCTAACCCGCAGTTTGTAAAAACAAGCAAAAAAAAGACAGAAAAAAGAGTTGAATATATTTTGCATGCAGTTTTCTGTCTTTTTATGATTGACATTTATTACTGAATTTTCCCTTCGGCTTTAAGTGCGATCAAACGGCTCTGTGCAAGGTTTGCCCATGAATCATATGGATAATCATCTATAAGCTGCTGATAAACCTCTTGTGCTTCATTTATGTTTCCAAGGCTTTCTTTTACCCTTGCCTGGTTAAAGAGAGCATGACTTCTTAAGATGAAATCCTTTGAAGAAGCAGCCTTTTCGTAATATTTTGCGGCATCTTCATTATTGTTCAACTCTTCACTACAAGAAGCTGCATTGTAATAGCAAAGAGGTGCCGTGTAGCTTTTTTCCTGAATTGAAGCGGCATTTAGGTAGCTACTAAGACTTTCTGCATAATTTTTCTTTTGCCAATAAATTTCAGCAGCAAGCATATTTGCCCTCAAACCAATAATATTTTTCTTAGAAAGATAGGATTTTAGTGCTTCAAGAGCAGTGTCCTGCTTTTGTAAAAGCTCTGCATCATCAGCATTAGCTATATCGCGCTCAAAAGCAAATTCAATTGCATCAACAGCAGAAAGTCCCTTATTTTTTTGTGACTGAGTAATCAGCGCATAAACACATACACCTATTATAGCTACAATCAGAAAAAGCAAAATAGAAATAAGAACTTTTCTATTGCGCATTATAAATGACTCTACTTTTTGGTCAGTTGTAGTTTGTTTTTCAAGGGTAAGAACATTACTTGACATTTCTTTATATCTCCAAAATCATTTTTTAGCCTTATAAATATATACAAAATTGACAATTTTGTCAATTTAGCCGACAACCCCTCGTTTTATGTTTAACTCTGTAAGCAGTTTAGAAACATATGTTCTCTGTATACCTAAAATCCTTGCAGCAGCAGTTTGATTCCAACTAGTTTCTTCAAGAATACGTGTCACATACTCTTTTTTAAATGTGTTTAAAGCATTTTTTAAACTTCTATCTTCAGATGCAATTACTGATGAGGCTATATTTTTAGATTGACTTTCAACTTTGCTATGGGCTCTCTCTGCTGATATGTCTTCATCAGAAATTAAATGCAAATCTTCAACCTGAATATATGGTGGCTTACCTAAAATACAAGCCCTTTCTATTGTATTTTCCAGTTCTCGTATATTTCCCGGCCATTGGTAGCTACACAGGGTATGAAGGGCCAGTTGAGAAAAGCCCTCAAAAATTTTTTTCGTTTCTGTTCCATACTTTTTAAGAAAAAAATTAGCTAATGGCTCTATATCTTCTATTCGTCTACGCAAAGGTGGAATATTTAGCGGAAGAACATTCAGCCTGTAGTAAAGGTCATCTCTAAAGGTTTTGTTTTTTACCATGTCTTCCAAATCCCTATTTGTTGCAGCAATAATCCGAACGTCAACGGATATAGTTTCACTAGAACCTACCCTTTCAAATTTTCTTTCCTGAATGGCACGAAGAAGTTTTGCCTGTAGATTTAAAGGCATTTCTCCTATTTCATCTAAAAAAAGAGTTCCCCCATCAGCCATTTCAAAGCGCCCCTTCTGGGAAGAAACTGCATTAGTAAATGCACCTTTCACATGACCAAAAAGCTCACTTTCTAGGAGAGATGGAGATAAAGCTGCACACGAAACTCTTACAAAGGGATTGTCTCTTCTTTTGCTTCTTAAATGCAACTGTTCCGCGAAGAGTTCTTTTCCCACTCCGCTTTCACCAATTATTAAAACTGAGGAATTTGTTTTTGCAGCCTCGTCTATTACCTTTAGGGTATCACATATAATAGGACTTTTTGCTACAAATGTATGAAAATCTTTTCCTTGATTTACAGAATCTTGCAGGACATCGATTGTATCTTTTGTGCTTTTGTATAAATTTGAATTCTGGTAGGCTGTGCCTGCCATGTTACCAAAGAGTTCTAGTATGGCTAAATCTTCTTGATTAAAATTTCTGTTGCCAACTTTATTTATAAGTTCTATTACCCCAATACATTCACCCCTTACCCTCATGGGAAAGGCTATCATGTTGCGAGTAATATAGTCAGTTTTTTCTTGAACTAAGGAATTAAAACGGTAATCCCTGGCTACATCATCGACAATAACAGCTTGTCTATTCTGTACTACCCAGCCAGCTATGCTGTTTTTGTCAACAGCAATATTCTTTGCCTCAGATCCCTTAGGACCTAAGGCAACAGAAAAATGCAAAGTGCCGTCTTCTTTATCCAATAAAAGGATAGAAGACGATTCGCACTCTACAAGACACATTGCACTTTCCAAAATGGAAACAAGCACTGTGTCTGTATCGGAATAATTTACATTAATCCGTGTGGTCATTTTGATGAGTGTTTTTAACTTTTCTATAGCTATAGGATCACTCATCTGAAGAATTTATTTATCTTCCTTTTGTTTTTTTAAGCTATCTCCAATTGTATAGGCACCATCATCATCGTTTGATGTTGACATATACTGAGAAATTTCAGCGCGCTGCTGAGCCTTCTTGTATTCCTTTACAGAGAATGCAACTTTTTCTTTTTCTACATCGATAGCAACAATATAAACATTTACAGTGTCACCAACGTTGTACTTCTTTACAGCTTCTTCAAAAGGAGTATCACGGTCTTCGCTGAGGTTTGCCTTGTTAACAAGACCTTCAATTCCGTTAGGAGCCTTAACAAAGATACCGAAATCAGTAATAGAAGAAACAGTACCTTCCATTGTTGAACCAGGTTTATACTGTGATGCAAATTCCTTCCATGGGTTGTCTGTCAACTGCTTAACACCAACACGGATTCTGCGGTTTTCAGTATCACACTCTGTAACAATTACATCAAGTTGCTGCTCTACTTTTATTTCGCTACCAGGATGCTTTACCTTCTTTGTCCAAGACAAGTCTTCACCAGCTAAGAAAGCATCAATTCCTTCTTCAAGCTGAACAAAAGCACCAGAATTAGTGATTTTTACAACCTTTCCGTTGATCTTTGTTCCAACAGGATATTTGTCCCCAATGGTATCCCAAGGATTAGCAGTAACCTGCTTGAGACCCAAAGAAACACGGCCGGCCTGAATGTCATAACCAAGAATCATGCACTTAACTTCATCGCCCTCTTTTACCATATCAGAAGGCTTGTTAACCTTCTTGGTCCAAGAGAATTCAGAAATATGAGCAAGCCCTTCAATGCCTTCTTCAAGTTCAATAAAGGCACCAAAGTCGGTGAGTTTTGTTACTTTTCCAGAAACGACATCATTTACATGATACTTTTCTTCAAAGTGTACCCATGGATCTTCAGAGAAATGCTTAAGAGAAAGGTTAATTCTCTTTCCCTCTGGATCTAGACGGATAACCTTAAGCTCAATTTCCTGTCCCTTCTTAACAAAATCCTTGGGTCTTGTAACATGTCCCCAACTCATATCATTGATATGAAGAAGACCGTCAAAACCACCAAGATCTATAAAGGCACCAAAACTTGTAAAGGATTTTACAGTACCCTTTACGGTATCACCGATTTTTACTTCGTTAAAGAATTTATCACGGTTTACATCAATAAGCTCTTCAAGATATTTGCGGCGGTTGACAACAACATTGCGCTTATTATTTGAATAGAGCCGATCGATATAAAACTTTGCCTTTACACCAACAAGTTTTTCTTCTTTTTCTACTTTTTGGCTATCGGCCTGGCTTATGGGCAAAAATGCTTCGATTCCGCCACCAAGATTTACTTTATAACCACCCTTTGTAACGGATTCAATAGTTCCGTCAACAGGAGTCTTATCTTCAAACGCTTTCTTAAATTCTTCCCAAAGACGTGTCTCATCAGCCTTTAGCTTAGAAACTTCAGGCAGACCATTTCTTCCGCTCTGACTCTTCAGATAAACCGTTACTTTTTCACCAATCTTTGGAGATTCATCCCCAAATTCAGAAATACGAATCTGACCATCGCGACCAAGACCAATGTCAACAAAAACTGTGTCGGCACTGACTCCAACAACGGTACCAATAACGTTACCGCTTTCAACTGACTCCATCTTATTAAGAGATGCCTCTAATTGTGTGTGGATGTCGTTAGAGTCTTTTGCGACATCTATTTCCACTTCCTTCTTTTCCATATAAAACCCTTAAGCGTTAATTTTGCTTTCTATTATTGCACAAACTTCTTTAATGGTCAAGTGCGATGTATCAATATAAAAGGCATCTTCTGCTTTTTTTAGTGCCCCTTCAGCCTTATTTCTGTCCATTTCGTCCCTTTTTATGATTGCAGCCTTAATTTCTTCAAGTGACATATTGCTTACACCTTGGTCAAAACGGCGCTGAGCCTGGACATCTATGCTGGCATCAAGATAAAACTTATATTCAGCCTTAGGGAAGACAACAGTGGTCATATCCCTGCCTTCACAGATAATGCTTAGGTTTTCAACGATTTCTCTCATCCGCTCATTGACTAGGTGGCGTAGGGGTACTATAGACGAAACTTTGCTGACATTAGCACTTACTTCATCATTATGAAGCTGCTCCTCTACATCTTGTCCATTAAGGATAAGGTGTCCGTTTACATAATCAAGTTTTTGTTTTTCTACAAAAGCCATTACGCTTTCTTGATTATCAAGATCCATACCTGCTTTTAGAAGGGAAAGTGTTAAGGCCCTGTAAAAAGAGCCAGAATTTAAATAAGTAAGCTTTAAATCTTCAGCAACCTTATGGGCAACAGTACTTTTTCCTGTACCTGCTGGACCATCAATAGCAACAACCATTTTTCAACTCCTTTCGTTAGTAGTGTGTATTTTTGCAAAGTCTCAACAATGACTGGACTTCTTTTGTACTTAAATTTCTAAAATGTCCGGTTTGCAAACCATCAATTCCAATATTTCCTATGCGGACACGTACCAAACTTTTTATACCGACATTTCTTGATTCAAAAACCCTGCGAATTTCCCTATTTTTACCTTCTATAAGAACTATACGCATACGACGGGCATTTAATTCTTCTGCTTCTAGGCACTTATAAAATACACCATCAACCCTTACTCCTGCCATAAAGTCTTTATCAAGACCCCTGGGTAAAGGAAGACTTGTGTCTACAATATATTCTTTTTCAAGTTCTGCAGAAGGATGGGATAAGGTCGCTGCAAACTGACCATCATTTGTAAAGATAATCAGTCCTGTAGAAAACATATCAAGGCGTCCCACATTGTACAGGCGCTCACTATAGGAATCTTTTAAAAGCTCAGATGCTATAGGCCTGCCCTTTTCATCTTGAAGGGAACATACATAGCCTGCAGGTTTATTAAGCAAGACATATCTTTTTTCTTCTTCTAGATGTATTTCTTTCCCATCAAAAAGGACAGTATCGGTCAAAGAAACTTTAGTTCCCGGTTGTGTAACAACAAGGCCATTTACACTTACCCTTCCACTAGCTATGATTTCTTCACTAGCACGGCGGCTTGCTACTCCGCAGTGGGCCATGTAAACTTGTAGACGCATATAATTATTTTCTTGTAAACTATTATCTTGCAAGCTCAAACCTCTCGCTCTCTTTTTCATCCAACTGAGGCAGATCCGCTATGCTCTGCAAGTGGAAGAACTCTAAAAAATCTTTGGTGGTGCCATATAAAACAGGCTTACCAGGTATGTCCTTTTTACCAACTTCTTTTATAAATTTGCGGTCAAGCAGGACCCGCATCATGTTATCTGCATTTACGTGCCGTATGCTTTCAATTTCTGCCCGGGTAATTGGCTGGCTATAGGCAATGATTGAAAGGGTTTCTATTGCAGCTTTACTTAAGCGGCCTTCATTTTTCTTTCCATAACGCTCTTTTACTAAATCAAAACATTCTTTTTTAGGGGTTAAAATCCACCCGCCAATTATTTGCGAAAGCTCAATCCCAGAATCTGCATTTGCGTATTTATCTTTTAAACGGTCAAGGCATTCATTTACGGCTTCTACTGAAAAATTGGTTATTTTTGCCAGTGTCTCAACAGTCTGAGGCTCACTTTCTAAAAATAACACAGTTTCAAGAAGGGCTGTTTCACTGTCTAAATCCATGTTAGCATAAAAATTTTCTTCTTCTAAGCTGTCTCTTTCTTCCTGCATATTTTGATATCTCCAAATATCCTGTTTTGGTATATTTCTGCCATCTTGAATTTTACGGCCTCAAGGATAGCTATAAAGGCACATATTACGTCTAAACGGTTTCCATGACGGGTTATTAAATCCGTGAACATACATTCACCCTTTCTGTCAAGAAGCTCATTCATCAATGTAATTTTCTCATTTGACGTTATATCTTCTCGAGTTGAAAGAATAAGCTCATTTTGATTAAAATCTGTCAGGCTCCTGAAAATTTTTTGCATATCTTGAAGTAAGGCCCAAGTATCCATCTTTTGCCACATATCTTCTTCCTGCTCAAAAGGAAGTAGACGGGCAATCTTTTTTCGCTCAAAGCTCCACTCGCTTTGCTCTTCCTGCTCTTCCATTAAAGCAGAAAGTTTTTTAAACCGCTGGTACTCAATAAGCTGCTCTACCAATTCAGTTCTAGGATCTTCCATGCTTTCGTCATCATCGTATGTGACTTCAATAGGCAAAAGCATCTTACTTTTTATGCAGACTAACTTTGCAGCCCAAACATAAAAATCACTTAAATCGTGAAGATTTAGCTCTGCGGCATAATCAAGATAGTCCAAAAACTGTTCTGTTATTTCCCCCATGGGAATATCATATACATTTATCTTGTTCTCTCTAATAAGGCTCCACAATAAATCAAGGGGACCTTCAAATTGACCTGCTGTAAACTTGTGCTGAACAATGGGACTTCCACCTTCTGTAACTGCAGTAGCAACTTCTACATTTTCTTCCATAAAATTATCTGCTAAACCCTTTGAATTCTTTGGTCAGAAAGCTTTTGCAAGGAAACTTCTGCCTTTTTTATAAAATCTTTAGAAATATCGGTATTTTCACTTATAATTTCAAGCATAGGTTTTAGGACAAAAGCTCTTTCAAAAAGCCTAGGATGAGGAATTTCAAGTTCTTCAGTTGATATGATTTCTTTTCCAAAGACTTCAATATCAATGTCAAGAGACCTAGGACCGTTGCGGATTTCACTTTTTCTGTTACGCCCATACTTATTTTCTATTAAGTGAATTTTGTATAGAAGTTCTTGACAACTTCCTTCAAAATAACCAAAAGCCACCATGTTATAAAAATCATCTTGATTTTGAACATACATGGGGGCTGTTCTGTAAACGTGGGAGAATTTTACATTCTGTAAAAGTCCTGTAAGTTCAGCACAAGCCTTGCCTAAAACTTCTAGGGGAGTCAAATCATTAAAATGTCTGTTTGAGCCAAGGCCCAGTACTGTGTATGGCATCAGAATAAATCCTCTGGAGTAGGTTTATCTTCGCTAGCGGCTTTTGCCAAAGAAGCTGTTGTTTTTGAAGCAGTTTTTGCTTTTGTAGCTTTTGCAGGTGTAGCATCTGATGAAACAGGGCTTTCTGCTTTTGTCTCTTCTTCTTGAGCCTTTTCTGCTGCCATATTGCCAAGACCAATTCCCTTTGCCCGCATTTGCTTTTGGTACTCAAGAATTTGCTCTTCTGTAACTACTTCCCCCTCTTTTGTGCGCAAAACCTGACCAGGGAAAATCTTTTCACGCAGAGTATGCTCTAGTTCAATACGGTAATCGGGATTGTTTTCTATAAAGGCAACAGCATTTTCCTTGCCTTGACCCACTTTTTCCTCACCCCTGGTATACCAGGCTCCCCTCTTGTCTATAAGTCCATGCTTAACGGCTGAATCAAGAAGGGAGGCAGAGGCATTTACACCACGGCCAAAATAAATGTCCAGTTCTACTTTTCGGAAAGGTGGAGCTACTTTGTTTTTAACTACTTTTACGCGCACCCTGTTTCCTAGAGCTTCTTCATCCCCCTTACCATCGATTGTCTCTATGCGACGGATTTCAAGGCGAATAGAAGAATAAAACTTCAAGGCATTTCCACCTGTCGTTGTCTCAGGATTACCAAACATTACCCCAATTTTCATTCGTATTTGGTTAATAAATACTACTGTACATTTGCTTTTACCAACAATGGCGGTAAGTTTTCGCAGGGCCTGGCTCATCAGGCGGGCTTGAAGTCCCATAACAGAATCTCCCATTTCCCCCTCAATTTCCTTTTGTGGGGTCAGGGCTGCAACGGAGTCAATTACAATGATATCAACTGCCCCGCTTCTTACCAAGTTTTCACAGATTTCCAAGGCCTGTTCCCCTGTATCCGGTTGGGAGACCCAAAGCTCATATATATTCACACCAAGATTCTGTGCATAAACGGGGTCTAATGCATGCTCTGCATCGATAAAGGCCGCAATTCCACCAAGTTTTTGGGCTTCTGCCACAGCATGAAGCGCTAAGGTCGTTTTTCCAGAGCTTTCAGGTCCATACATCTCTATTATTCTGCCCCTGGGGTAACCACCTACTCCTAGAGCTTCATCCAAGAGGATAGAACCAGATGGTATTACATCAACACCTGTCATATCAGTTTTAGTGCCAAGTTTCATCAGGGAACCTGTACCGAACTGCTTTTCAATTTGAAGTCTGGCTGCTTCAAGAGCCTTGAGCTTTTCACTCATATCAATAGGCATTTTTTCTTCAACTGCTTTTGCCAAAATAATCCTCCATAAAAATGTTTAAGGCAGTTTCAAAAGTCCTGTTGCCATGCTGAAAGCTGTTTGCTATATGACACTTTTGAAACTAGCTCGTTTATATATATATAAATAGACTTCAAATTTCACATTTCATTTAAAATTTTTGAAAATATGGGTATAATCTAACAAATTTTTTTTATTTGAGCAAGATAGATAGATATTTTTAAGCTTTTACTTGAGTAAATGTAAAAAATCATTCATAATGTAAACATGTTCTTGTACAGGCTACAATATTGGGTTTATTTGATTCTCTTGATTTTTTCAGCTATTGTTTTTACTGTAGCTTTTTGGCAAAAACCCTCAAAAGAACAAAAAATCTTAATAAGTATAGATTCTGCACTGACAATAATTCTTTTTGGCTACTGGACTGCAGTACAGAGACCAAACCTTTCTATTGATACGCTTATACTTGCGGTTAAAATGCAGTATTTTGGTTCAATTCTTGTTGTAATGACTTTTTATATAGCCCTAGCCTTTTTCTTTAAAATAAAAATGTCTACAGTCATTACAGTTTTACAAGCTATTGTTATGTTCTTTCTTCTAGCAGTAATTCTGACATTTGATAAGCACAGTCTTTTTTATAAATCTTTTGTTGTTGTTTCAAGAAACGGCTATAATGTACTAGTAAAAAAATATGGAATAATGCAAAGAGCCTTTATGATTGTTGTCTGCGAATTTTTTTTACTCTACCTGTTCATGTACAAAAAGATTATAAAAGTAGTAGATAGAAGACTAAAGATAAACGCTTCCCTTATCATTTTATGTGCATTTTTCCCCTTTTCCTTTTATCTTCTAGAGAAAATCCTAGACTTACAGTTTTTTAAGATAGTTCCAATAGGGGCTTTCCTAAGCTGCATGGTAATTCTCTTTTTGATTTCTTTTACTCATTTTACCGATGTAAAGAAGCTGGCCCTGTCTGAAATTTTTGATGTAATTGATGATATAATAATTATTGTTGATACAAATCTTTTTGTAAAAACCTCAAATGCAAATGCTAAAAAAACATTTCCCTTTTTGCAAAATCCCAACGTAGGCATACAAGCTATAACCCAACAATCGGTTTTCCATAAAATTCAGGAAATCTTCCCTTCCCTAACCGATAAAAGCAAAAGTTGCCCCAAGAATTATACTATTGCAGATCAGATATTTTCACCAGTTCAAAAAGAAATTCTTAATAAAAGTGGTCAAACGGTAGGTTACATTTTAACTTTAAAAAATATTACTGAAGAAGTAAAGTATAATGAAAAACTTGAAAGTCAGGTAAAAGAAAAAACATCTCAAATAAGAGAAATGCAGGAGAGAACCATAATAGGCTTTGCCTCTCTTGTAGAACACAGGGATGAGAAAGTTACAGGGATGCACCTAAGAAGAACAAATGCCTACTCTTATGTTATAAGCGAACAACTTAGAAAAGACGGGAAGTTTCCAAATATAATAGATATAAAGTGGACTGATACAATCAGGCGGGTTGCAGCACTTCATGATGTGGGGAAAATTTCTATTCCAGATACAGTGCTGAACAAGCCAGCCCCCCTGACAGCGATTGAATTTGAAGAAATGCAGCTGCATACCATTTATGGTTCTGAGATTTTAGCTACAACCCTAAAGGGGTGTGTAAGTGATGAATACTTAAAAATGGCGGTTGAGGTTGCTAGAAGCCATCATGAGAACTTTGATGGTTCAGGCTATCCTGATGGGCTAAGCGGGGATGAAATTCCTTTAAGTGCACGGGTTGTCCATGTTGCGGATGTTTTTGATGCTCTTATAAATGAAAGACCCTATAAAAAAGCCTTTCCTACAGAAAAGGCAATCAGGGAAATAAAGAACGGGAAAGGAAGGGCTTTTGATCCTAATGTAGTGGAAGCATTTTTAAAGTGTTATGATTTGTTGCTTATGCTTTCTACAGACTATGAAAATGGCAATATGTTATAAAATAGCATGGGGTGCCCATTGCAAAAATATGCAAAAAAATATATAATTATGAAAATTTATTGAATAGAATCATTTTTTTAAGGGGACAACATGAAACTTAACGGTTCACAGATTGTAGTAGAATGTTTGGTTGAACAGGGAGTTGATACAATTTTTGGTTATCCAGGTGGGGCAATTCTCAATATTTATGATGAGCTTTACAAAAATTCAGACAGGATACGACACATTTTGACCGCTCATGAGCAAGGTGCTGCCCATGCCGCTGATGGGTATGCCCGCAGTACAGGAAAAGTAGGTGTTTGTATGGCAACTTCCGGTCCAGGAGCAACGAATCTTGTAACTGGTATAGCAACAGCCTACATGGACTCTTCCCCTATTGTTGCAATAACATGCAATGTTCCAACCCCACTTTTAGGAAAAGATTCCTTTCAGGAAATTGATATAACGGGCATCACTATGCCAATTACAAAGCACAACTTTATGGTTCATAAAGTTGAGGATTTAGCTGCAACAATAAGACAGGCCTTTTTAATAGCGAAAAGTGGCAGGCCAGGACCTGTTCTTATTGATATTCCAAAAGAAGTGACATCTAATACCACTGAATATACTCCCATGCAAAAGGGAGATGTTACAGAAAAAGAAGTAACAGTCCTAGCTTCCGATTCTGAAATTCAAGTTGCAGCAGACTTAATCAATAGCTCTCAAAAACCCGTTATCTATGCAGGTGGCGGAATAGGGATTTCTTGTGCACAAAAGGAATTATTAGCTTTTGCTGAAAAAGCCGGAATACCTGTTAGTGAAAGTTTAATGGCTAGGGATGCTTTTCCTTCAAGTCATCCCCTGTGTACCTGGATGGTTGGAATGCATGGTACAAAAGCTTCCAATATGGCAATAACAGAAGCAGATCTTGTTATAACACTTGGAGCCAGGTTTAGCGACAGGGTTATATCTGATTCTAGCCACTTTGCTAAAAACGGAAAAATTCTTCATATTGATATTGACCCTGCTGAAATAAATAAGAATATTCCAGCAGCAGCCTTCCTCATAGGGGACTTAAAGGCTATACTACAAAGACTTATTGCACTTGTAAAAGAAAACAAGCATGAAGATTGGTTAAAGCAGATTGCAGAGTGGAAAAAAGAATATCCCCGTTGCTATGACACGGTAAGTGACAGCTCAATAAACCCCAAGTTTATATGTGAACACATTCATGAAAAAGCAGGAGATGACGCGATTATAACAACAGAAGTCGGACAGCATCAGATGTGGACAGCTCAGTATTATCCCTTTGCAAAGCCTAGAACTTTCCTAACATCTGGTGGTTTAGGCACAATGGGCTTTGGTACAGGTGCCGCAATAGGTGCGCAGTTTGCTAATCCTGACCGCAGGGTTGTCCATATTGCAGGTGATGGTTCTTTTCGCATGAATTGCAATGAACTGGCTACTGTAGTGCATTACAACCTACCGATAATTTTTGTTATCGTGAATAACGGGGCACTTGGAAATGTTCGTATGTGGCAGCACCTTTTTTATGGGAAAAGATATAGTCAGACAACACTTGACTTTGGTCCTGACTGGGTAAAACTTGCTCAAGCATACAACATTCAAGCATACAGGGCAAATAATGCTGAAGAATTTGCAAATGCTTTTGATAAAGCCTTTGAATCTAAGCAGGCGGCCCTTATTGATGCAAAAGTAGATGTTGACGAAATGGTACTTCCCATGGTTCCAGGTGGAAAACCAATCTATGCCCAAATAATGAATCTTAGCAAAGAAGTGCTTTAAGAGAACTTTTCTAAAAAAAATAGTCTGCCCTATACTTTTGCTTAAATATGTATTATAATGTATTATAATAGAGTAAAAGTATAGGGTTACTTTTTTAGAGGCAAGTTTAACTTATTCAAATAGAAAAAAAGGAGATGGAAATGGCAGATATCCATGAATCTGGTGAAGATTATTTAGAGGCAATTTTAAGGTTACAAAAAGAAAATGGAATTGCTCGGTCTGTTGATGTAGCTCGAAAATTAGGAGTTTCAAAACCCAGTGTCAGCAGAGCAATGGGAATTCTTGAGGAAAGGGATTTTGTAAAAGTAAATAATATAGGAGCATTGGAGCTTACAGAAAAAGGTAAAGCTAGGGCTGAAGAAATTTATGCTAGACACGTGCTTCTTACAAACTTTTTACAGAAAATAACAGGCGTAAGTGCAGAACAAGCAGAAGCAAATGCTTGCAAGATAGAACATGATATAGATGAAGACGTAAAAGCTGGAATTGAGCGTTGGATGAAAGAGAACGCATAAAAAGCCATATTTTAATATGAAAAAAAGGTTAATACTTCTTTGCTTACCAATACTCGTTTTAGCTATAGTCGGCTTTTTTTTCCTTTCAGTAAATTTTCTTCCAATCCGTTCCTTGGTAAGCACAAGAACCTGGATATTATGTAGGTTTGGCCAAGAATTGCATATTGAGTTAGAGAATAAAAGTCCAGACTCTTTTATGATGCTAGTGTTTAATGGGGAAAAAACGGAACTTTTTACTATAGAACCATACATACATTCTGTTTATACCCCAAAGTTTCGCTTTTGGAAAAAAAACGTTCAAGTGGTAATTAGATTTTTAAAATCAAGCGAAACCGAAGAAACTGATGAAGCTTCCCTTCTTCTAGAAAGAGAAAATGGTCTTAGGGATTATACAATATGGGGAGATTACGAGGCTAATTTAACTATTATTCCTAACGACTTAGGATTTACTGTTGTTTATTAGACCAACCGCTACGGCAAAGCCTAAAGCCTAAGTTTTTTCCATAAATATTTCTTGGAAAATAGTTTCGTGTATATAGGGCACACATTGCTTCGTTACTAAAGCAACAACCGCCTCTTACACTTTTTATATCCCCATCTTTGGGGCCAGTCGGATTTATTTGTTCTTCTTGACTGTACGATGCATAGGAATCCCAACACCATTCCCAAATGTTGCCTGTCATATCATATATACCTAAGCTATTGGGTTCTTTTTGTGCAACTGCTTGAACTTGAGAATTGCTATTTCCGGCATACCAACCAACTTCATCTAGAGTATCAGAACCGCTATATGTATAGTAAATGGCATTGTTACCCCCATTAGCAGCATATTCCCACTCTGCTTCTGTAGGAAGCCGATAGCCATTTGCAGAAAAATCACAGATTACTTCATTTCCATTTAGAGAATAACAAGGAGTATACCCATCCCTTTCGCTCAAAATATTGCAAAACTCTATAGCATCATCCCAACTTATTCCAACAGCAGGGAAAACTGCTTTTTTCGTAGAAACAGAATTTTGGGGATCTGTTTCTATTTTACCTAAAACATAATCATAAAACTTTTCTGTAACAGTCGTTGCGGCAATATAAAAAGTATCCAAAGTTACATCATGTGGCGGGTATGCAGAACCAGTTTGGTCACTGCTTCCCATAACAAAAGTTCCGCTTTCGACCTTTATCATTTTTATACTTTTATCTCTTACGCTACATGAAGACGAAATACAGGAAGGTAACGCAACACATAGTAAAAGTTCCGTAAAAATAAGCACAATTTTTTTCATTTTTGTATTTCCTTCTTGCTATTGCTAATAGAAACAAGTATAAAACGATTTTTTTATTTTTGCAAGTATTTTTTACACATGCCGCCTAATTCCATCAAACTGGACACTCCATAAAAAAAGACCTTTAGCTGGTGCTGTTGTTCCTGCGCATTTCCTATTACAACTTTTTACAACTTTTTCAAAGTCTTTAGCGGAAAAACCTTTTTGTTCCATCTGGATTAAAGTCCCTGTAACAGACCTTACCATCTTCCACAAAAAAGCATTTGCTTCTATTTCAAAGACTAGTTTATTATCCTGCATGAAAAAATGTGCCTTATCAATGTAACGGTATGTTGACAGGCTCATGTCCCCAGAAGCTGCAAAGGTTGCACAGTCAAGTTCACCTTGCAAAACAGCTGCCATCTCATTCAATATGCTAACGTTCGGTTTATTTGGAATAGCCCAAACATAGCGTGATTCTGATGCAAAGGGGATTTCTGCAGGAAGAATAAAATACCTATATGTTCTGCTTGTGGCAGAAAAACGTGAGTTGAAGTCTTCTGGAACTTTTTCAGCCTTTAGGAGCCGGATATCACCTGGTAAAAGACCATTTAATGCCCTAGGAAAGTTTTGCACAGGGATGGATGTAAAGGGGCAGTTAAAATTTGCAACCTGCCCCCTCGCATGAACACCAGAATCGGTACGCCCTGAGCCA
>CAJOQA010000123.1 GCA_905236465.1 uncultured Treponema sp. | reverse complement strand
TCTTCTTCTTCTTCTTCTTCTCAAACAAATAGTGAAAGTGATGGGAAAGGAGGTTCTTCTAGTCAAAGTCCATCTACTCCTTCTTCTTCAGCTACTATAAGTCAAGCGCAAATAGATGCTGCGCTTTCTATTGTAAGGGAATACAATTATAATAAACAGTCTTTAGCAGAGATGTTTGCTGCTGATACTGCAGAGTCTGTTAATAATATTATGAAGTCAGAGTTTTTTGATGGAACTTTCAGGGAAATGTATAGCCAAACAGATGATGGGGCGAATCTGCTTGCCCAGTATGACGAGGCCATGAAGCTATTAAAGAATATTCCCATGTACTGCGGAGATCCTGTCTGTATCTCTTCTTCTAAGTTTTACATAAATGAGAGCGATATAAACTTTTTATTGGGGAACAAGGCTTTTAACTTTTGCAGAAAGCTGATTAGTGATCAAAATGTAAATGGCAGTTTGGGAAAAAGTTGGGCATCCAGCCTTGACACTAGAATTGTCAGGGGAATAAAAAATGGTGAAGAAAATGAATTAGAAGCTATTATCAGCAAACTTGAAACTGTTCTTACGACAATGAACAATAGTGGCTATGCAAAAAACGCTGATTATGATGAGATAAAAGAAAACCTTAACAAATATAAGAAGGAACTTGGCTTTCTAAAGAAGTCTGCAAAAGAAAATGAAATGCTTAATGCTCTTACAAGTTATGGTCTTGAAGAGGAGATAAAAAAACTCAGCCGTCTTGCAATTATCTACATAGATGAAAATTTAAATACCTACATTCTCTTTTACAATGCTTTAAAAGACTGCTATGAGTTTTTAGATGAAGGCTTGAAAAATTTATTTTCAATTTCCCTGCTCGCTGACGGAACTTATAAGTATCAGGATAAGTATGGCTTTACAAAATCCTTTAACAAATTTGGTCAGCCCCTTTCTTTTTCTGACAGGTATTCTTGTGGCATAAGGTTCAAGTATCAGGATAATAAAATTGTCAGTATATGCCACAATGAGAATTCTATCCTGGACTTTGAAAGAAATAAAGAAGGGTATATTTCATCAATAAAAAATTCCGTAAACAGTCAGATCGTTTTGTATAAATATAAAAACGGACTTTTGCAAAAAATTATTGATGGCCAAAGCGATGTAAGGACTTTTACTTATGATGATGATGGATTAATAAAAAAGTGTATAAAAAGTGATGGTAGTTTTACAGAGATATTTTATCAGGATAAAAAAGTTGTTTCCGTAAAGTTGGATAATGGCTGCATTGAAAAGTTTTCGTCATCTGGAGAGAAAAAGAGCATGACTTATACAGATCCAGACGGAAGAAAAAGTGTCTATGAGTTTAATGATAAGGGAAAAGTTACAAAAGAGGTTTTAGCAGATGGAAGGGAAATTCTTTATTCTTATAATGAAAATGGTTCTTTGGCTTCTGTAAAAGATTCTTTTGGCACCTACCAGTATTTTTATGATGCTTTTGGAAATATAGTCAAGACCATTTATCCTGATTTATCTTTTGATGAGTACAAGTATAGTCAGCCTTTCAATTTGCTAGAAGAGTTTAAAGACAGGAATGGAAGGACTACAAGTTTCAAGTATGACCAAAGTGGCTTTTGTGTTGGCTTACAACGAGCTGGGAAGAATCTTATTACTATGAGTAAAAATTCTTGGGGCGGACTTTCTTCTTGCAGGGGCTTTACCGATGATGAAATCGTATATGACAGCAAAACGTATCAAAGGCTCCAGGACAGGAGCGGAAAGTTTTCTTATGATCAAAAGGGAAGATTGATTTCTTTTAGAAACAAGGCAGGGCTAGAATGGAAATACTTTTATAGCGATGATGATAAGATTGTAAAAACTTTTACCCCCAGTAATCTTTATATTCAAGAGGAATTCAATAACAGAAAAGATTTAGAAAGGCTCATAGAAAAAGATCTAAAAACTGGTTTTGTTAAGCTTCAGGTTTTTGCCTATGACCAAAGCCATAATGTTATTTCGATTTCTGTTGCCTTTGAGAAAAATCTGCAGGAGGCTGAAAAAGCTCTAAAACAGGTGAAGGCCTTTTCCTACTATCCTTCAGGACTTTTAAAATCTGTGCTGACTTTTAATTATGATGCAACAGAAGAAAACGATGCTTTTGCATTGAAAAGTGATTATGAATATGACTCTTGCAAAAATTTAAAAAGTGAAAGCTTTTCATTTGTAGATAAGAACTTAAAGCTGCTTTCCAAAGCTATAGTAACAAAATATTCTGTTTCTTTCTCAAGTGGCAAAAAAAATGTTACCATAACAAATCCTGATGGAAGTACGTATTGTGAGAGCTATGACTTTAATGGAAAGCTTGTTTCTTTTACTGATGAATGTGGAAGAAGAATTAATTATACGTATTTTCCCTGCGGAGAAATAAAAACTATGCAAAGCCCCTACGGCGGTATTTATTCCTTTACTTACGATTCTGTTACGGGAAACCGTTCTGCTATTTATAAGGGAAGCCTTGCAATAAAAACTTTTTCTTATGATGAAAAGGGCAGGCTTGTAAATGAAAAAGATGCTTCCTCCTTTATGCATACTTATTCTTACAAAGATGATACAAGCACACAAAGCCTTATTCAAAGCAATGCCTGTTTTAAAAAGACTTTAGTAGAAGACTCTTTGCAACGGCCCCTTGCACTGGCTGTGCAGGATTATACAACCGGTAAGTTTTATAAAAAAGATATAAGTTACGATGACTTTTCTATGATAAAGAAAGAAAAAGTTGAAGGTGGCGTTTTTTATTATGACTATGATGCTTGGGGAAATATTATCCGCGATAGGCAAAAAAATATTTCATATAGCTATGATTTTTATGGAAACATAAAAGAAGAAAAAAGTGATTCCTATACAAAAAAATATTTCTACAACTGTTTTTCAAAAGTCAGCCGCATAGAAAAAAATGGAAGGGTAGAAAAGTATTTTTATGATGCAAGCGGAAATCTTTTGAAAAAATCAGATTCCTTAGGTACTGTTTGGGAAGGTTGCTACGACTCTAACTCAAATCTAATTGCAGAAAGTGGTAGGTGTTTAGTAAGTAAAAGTTACCAATATGATAAATCTGGACTCTTAGTAAAAGTCTATGAAAGTGGAACTCTTGTAGAAAATAGAAGCTACTCTGCTGACTTACGAAATCTTTTTATTACTGACGCTATGGGAAATAAAAGACTTTATACTTTTGATCCGTATGGTGCCTTAATTGAAGAGACAAATACTTTGGGGAAAAAACAAACATTTTCTTTTGATGAAAAGAAGTCTATAGAGCGCTATAAGGATTTTAATGGCTGTGAGCATGAAGTGTCTTTTGTAAAAAATCAAAATAAAAAAATAGTTAAGACTCCTTCAGACATTTCTTCTATAAGCTACGATGCCTTTGGTTCAGTTGTAACTATTCAAAGCAAAGACGACAGTCAGACTTTTAGCTACGATTCAAATCACAATCTTGCGAGAAGTTCAGCCTTTGGTAGAAGTGCGGACTATTTACACGATGCAGAAGGAAAACTCTTGTCTTATGCCATAGGCTCAGACAAGGTTTCCTATACTTATGATAAAGGTGGCTCCTTGCTTTCTCTAAAAAACAATTCCAACTCTATAGATTTTACATACACTGCGGCCGCTTTAGAAAAATCTTCAAAAAGCAGCAGTGGACTTAGTGTCCAAAAAGAATATGATGCTGCTGACAGGCCAATTTATATAGTTCAAAAGGATGCACTTGGAGCTTGTATTTTTGCCCAAGAACTTATTTATGATGCAAACGGAAGGCTTACCTGCCTTGTCAACAAGGATTCTTCTTTTTCGCTCTATAAATATGATGAAAGGGGCAGGCTTTTAAAAGTTTATGAACCCTACGATAAAAAAATTGAAGAAAGCGTAAGGGACGAATTTGATTCTTGTCAGGCTATACCTGCAATTTTTGCAGATTGCCCGCTTGCAGACTTGCCAGAAGAATATAAAAATCAGCTGAAAAAATTAAAAGCCAAAAAGCAAAAGTGCTGGCAGGAACAATATGAGTATGACAAAAATTCAAACATGACTTCACGAATCACTCCTCTGGGGACTTTGCGTTATACTTATAATTCAGAGAATGCCCTTCTTCGAATTACAGGTCCTTCTAGCCCTGCTGATGGCGGAACTTTTTACGAATATGATGCAAACGGAAATCTCATTTCTGAAAAATCAAATTATGTAAGAAAGACCTTTACCTACACGGATAATAATCAGCTTGCCTCTGTTAAAATTCAAGATGATAAAAAATCTTCTTGTGAAAAGTTGGACTTTTTATATGATGCACTTGGCAGGCGAATTTCTGTCTCTTATTCTGACGGTTCCTGTATAAAATCACTTTACAAGGGCTTGTCTTTGCAAAAAATTTATGAGTTTGCAGAAGGCTGTGAAAGCAAAAGTGCTTCTTCATTCCGCTTTAGAAATACAAGTGGAAAGAAAAATAAAAATGAATGTATCGATCGCTTTTTTGTTTGGGGAAACGGCAGGTTGTTCTTGCAGTCAAATAAAAATTGTTCTTCTGCTTCAAAAGATGTAAGTCCCTTTTATGAATACTGCCAAGATTTTAAGGGAAGTATCTGCACAGTATCATCTTCTTTGGGTAAGCCCATCTTTTCTGTAAGCTATTCAGCAGCTGGCCAGCACTTTATAAAAGACTTTGAAAGCCAAGAACCGCTTGATTCAAAAACTGCTGTCTCTTTGGCTTTTGACTTTGCCTACACAGGAAAGCAGTACGATGCAAATCTGAATCTTTACAACTACGGCTTCAGGGACTATTCCCCTGCAATCGGGCGTTTTACAACACAGGACCCCATCCGTGATGGCAAAAACTGGTACTCCTATTGCTCTGCTGACCCCGTGAACTTTGTTGACTTGTGGGGACTACGTTCCGTTGCTGCCAGGTTTCGTCAAAGGGAAGATGTTGGAATGTGGATAAAAGGAGATCCAAACGATTATTTTTCTACGCACGCATGTTTTGCAACTTCTATTCTTAATCAGCTGTCAGAACAATATACTGAAATGACTGGTTGTATTCTTACAGAAAAACAAGCTGCTCAGATGGTAAGTGCTGCTGTGGATAAAAAGTTTATAGCATCAGCTAATGCATATGTGAATGATACTTATGAAGCCGCAAATGCTATGTGGACCACATTGGGGATGCCAGGATATTTTACGAGTCCTAACGGTTTAGGAGAGTTTGAAAACGCACGGCATATATTTGCTCTTGATACAAACGGAAATGGTGAGGTGAATCATTTTGTTGGAGAAACAGAAGATGGTGAATATTTTGACCCCTGGACCGGAACATATAAAAATGCCTTTGAAAAAGACACTAGTGGTAAATTTGTTGCAGTAAGACGTTTGGCAAAAGATAGGGGAATACGCAGTCTTTCATTTAAAATGACGCCTGGCAGTTGTTTTAACTAAGCGTATATAAAATTTTGTTAGTAAGATTGACTTTTCTTTTACTACCTTTATAATATTAATTCAAGGAGAGCGTAAGGTGAAATTAAAAATCGTAGATATGTTATTGATGATGGCAGAAAAAGCCTTTGTCGTGCTGATGAAAAAAATCATTTCAACGAAATGTAGAGATCCACTATTTATATGATTTTTCCTTGCACTATATATTAAAAGAGAGAGTTGACCTGACTTCAGTTTTTCTGGAGTCAGGTTTTGTTTTTTTATTCCCAACCAAAAGTTGCAGGTGGCTTGTTGCTTAAGTCAAAGAAAATTGCATCAACGTAGGGAAGGGCTGCAATGTCAGTTACAATTTCCTTTAGCAAGTCCTGTGGCACTTGCGCAAAGCGGGCTGTCATTACGTCTTCTGAACACAGGGGGCGCAGTACAATAGTGCACCTGTCTTTTGCAGAGGCGTAAGGCAAGTTTATAGTCAGGTGTTGGAATATTTTGTCATACCAGCCGCTTTTATGCAAAGCCTTTAGAACTATGTCGTCTGCATCGCGGGTTTGGTCAAGGCGCCCTTTGTCGCACCAGCCTTCCTGCAAAGCAAAGTCTTCCTCTTTTACCTCCGGCTTTTTCCACAAACGGATTATGCAGCGGTTTAAGAAAGAAGCTGAATTTGTAATGCGGCTCGCAGCCTGCTCAAGTTTGCTCCACTTCTTGGGTAAATGCCTGAAGCCACTTTCACCTTCCTCTCCAAAGTCCAAGACTGCAGGAAAGCGGTAAGTCCTAAAGTCTCCCTGCACCCCAACAGACCTAACCGGCAGGGCAAACTTGCTAAGCTTTGCAGAGCAGTTGGGGCAGAACATGTCTAGCGTCAGATTTGAGATTTCACTTTGCGCTTTCTCAAAGTCGGCCTTGTCTTCAGCTGACATTGTGCCATCTGAGCACAAAACATTTATGCTTAAACCTGGGCCAGGAAAGGGATGTCTCATTACCATGTTATCAGATAGACCCAATTTTTTTCCAATAGAGCGAACTTCATCTTTGTATAAATCTTTTAGGGGTTCTATGATGAGCCCCTTTTCAATCAGCTTTTGAATTCCGTCAACACGGTTGTGGTGTGTCTTTATCACTTTTGAATTTTTTGTTCCGCCAGATTCAATTATATCAGGATACAAGGTCCCCTGTGCTAACATCCAGTCATCTTCGCTTCCTGCAGAAGTTACAGTGCCGTTTATAACATCAAAAGAAGTCCTTGCGTTTTGGATTTTGTACTTTTGCATGACAGAATCCCTGACGCTTATAAAGTTTTCGCCGACAGCCATTCTTTTTTTCTGTGGGTCGCTTAAATGATAGACTGCCTTTAAAAAACTTTCACTTGCATCTTCTGTAATGAAGTTTTTAAAACCATACTTTTTATAGGATTCAGCAACCTGCTTACTTTCGTCCTTACGCATAAAGCCGTTGTCTATGTGGAGACCTAAAACCCTTTCCTGCCCCAAAGCCTTGTTCAAGAGCGCAAAGGCAACAGTGGAATCTACTCCGCCACTTAAAAAAAGCAGAACCTTCTTTTGCTCGCCAGCGCATTCAGCTTGCTCCTGAATACTTTTTATGATGTGGTTTAGGACAGTATCTTCATCCCAGTTTTTTTCCATTCCGCAAATGTGGGCAAAGTTTTCAAATATTTTGTTACCCTCTGGGGTATCTTTTACTTCACAGTGGCACTGCAAACTAAAGCGCTTTAACTCAAGATTTTGTAGGGCAGCGAACTTACAGTCCTTTGTTGAGGCAATAACAGTAAATCCCTGCCCTATAGTGCTTACGCTATCTTGATGGCTCATCCATACTTGTGTTTCTTCTGCAACCCCTTCAAGAAGCGGAGATTTTTTCCCTTCTTCATTTTTAGTAAGGCTTGCTATTCCAAACTCCCCGACACTAGCTTTCTCAACTTTACCGCCGTAGCTTGTTGCCATCAGCTGATGGCCGTAACATAGTCCCAGTATTGGAATATCCAGCTTAAGAATTTCTTTATTAAAATCAGGAATATTTTCATCATAAACAGAAGCAGGACCTCCGCTAAGCACAATTCCCTTAACATTTTTTAGTGAAGAAATCTCAACAGAAGGCAGTTCAATTTCTGAATAAAAACCCATCATGCGAAATCGCTTCGCAATCAGATGGGCATATTGACTGCCAAAGTCTAAAACAAGTATTTTATCGCGTTCCATGAAAATAGTATATAGAACTTTGCCTTAAAAGGCAACCTCTAACCTACATCCTAAAAGCTCCCAAGTCCAAAGATACAAAGGGGGAGACTTTTTCCTGCACAAAACCGCCTCCTACCCTAAGAAGAAGGGCTGAGTTTTTCTTGAACTGAATGCCTGCATCTAAACTTACCCTCCACACTCCCTTGCCACTTTGCATGTCCTCCCTGCTGTCCCAAAAGAAGCCTTGGGCCGCAGAAAAACCTGTCATGCACTTTATACCTGCCATAGAAAGAGAAGTTTGCGGAAAAAAATACAGGGAGGCTGCGGAGCAGGCCATGTTTGTTGCCAAGGGATTTATTGAGGCGACATTTGAAAAAAAAAGCCGGTCTTTTTGGCTGAAGGCATAGGGCATCTTCATTTCTGGCAGACTATTTAAACTCTCACTTACGCTGCCACCTGCCTTTATATCTAACGCAAGGGAAAATTTTTTACCCAAGGGAATGGCTACGGTAACAAAAGCCTCTAGCTTGTCAAAGAAAAATTCTTTGTCCCTTTCTTCTTTGCTAAGGGGAAAAATTCCCGCAACGCTAAAATTTGCCATTAGACCCTTGGAAGGAAAGGCCAAGGAATCAAGGGTAGAAAGCTTAAAGTTTGCAGAAAGGTCCAGGGTTGAAAAAGAAACATGGTCCCTGAAAAGTCCCTTGTTATCAAAAAAGTTCACGGCTCCCTGCAAGTAAAAAATTGATTTTTCACCCGTAAGTGAAAGACCTACGTCCTGGACAAAAGAGATTTCCTTCCTGTTTGCAATACTTGATTCTATGCTATTCCACCCATCCCTGCTTTCGTTGCTGAACTCAAAATAAGAAGCCTGTGACTGAGTAAAGGCGTGGGTGCCAAAGGGCTGCTTTAGAAAAAGGCAAAGACCTGTTTTATTTACGGCGGAAAGCTCAAAAGCTAGAATTGACCCGTAACCTGTAAGCCCCCTCATCTGATACTCAAGGGCTAAGGAAAATGCGGTTGAATAGTCGTCTGAAACACTTGTGTACAGGGTGGGGGAAAAAAGAACTTGGTTGTACTTTTTTTTCTGCCTGTGCACTATAAAATGAAGGGTCCCGTCCCCCTTATTATCTTCATCCTCTTCAAGCCTGATTACAGTGCTCTTGTAGCGACCGCTCCGGTAAAGGGCTTGGGAAAGGGCAGCAAATGATTTTTCTGTAAAATCTTCTTGAAGATATTTTTGAGCAAGTTCCTGTATTAACTCCTCATCATTTGCGGACCCGCCGGTAATTTTTATGGACTTAGCCTTCTGATATGGATTTGCCGTGTACTTTTTAATTTCTTTTTTTGTTGGGGGCTCAGAAAAGAATTTTTCTTTTAGCTCCTTAACCTTTTCCCTGTAGCCTTCCATTGATTTTTTGCTGCTGTCGTAAATATGCTGCCCCTTAGAATAAGCGAGCATGGACTCGCCGCCACAGTCAGGGTACAGGCTTAAAGTTGCAAGCTGTTCGTTATTGCTCTTTCTTGAATACTGTTCCATGTTCAGCATCTGAAAGATTGTTGCCGTAATTGAATTTTCAAATTCAGCAGGATCGCTTTTTAGCGGATCAGAAAGATTTGAAACTATTACAATATCGTAGCCCATTTTTAAAGCAACATCAATCGGAGTATCGTCCCTAGCCATTCCGTCTATGTAATATGAACCGTCTTTTTCAAAGGGGGCGAACATACCAGGTACGCTCATGCTACACCGCAAGGCTTCAGCTAAGTCCCCCTTATTTTGTACCTCAACTTTTCCTGTAAGAAGATTTACCGTTATGGCTCGGAAAGGAATTTGAAGATTGTCAAAATTTAGGTTTGAAGGAAAGCGGATTGTAAGTCTTCTAAAAAGCTCATAAATGTTTTGACCTGAAGCAATGCCGCCAGAGTTAGGACTTCCTATTTGAAAGATTGAGGAGTAGGAACTGTGTTCTTTTAAAAAAAACTCAGAGGGGTTAGGGGGAGAGTCGTTAAGGATTTCACCTAAGGCAAATTCATTCATTAGGGAAAATATTTCATCAGGCCTGTAGCCTGCACAGTAAAAGGCACCTGCAATGGAACCTGCACTGTTGCCAATAATTATGTCTATGGGAATCCCTTCTTCTTCTAAAAGCTCAATGACCGGTAAGTGGGCAAAGCCCCTGGCCCCTCCGCCAGAAAGCACAAGGGCAACGCTTGGCCTTCCTTCAGGTTTTGCAGGGGTAGGTAAATTTTTTTCTTCTATTGCGGACTGAATTTCTAGGGCACAGATTTTTTCTGTAAGCAATAGTGAAAAAATAATCGTTCTTAAAAAAAAATTGATTTTTTTCATTTGAAAGGAATTATATAAAAAGTTCAGAAAAAAATCAAAGGGCTAAAAAAATAAAAAAAATTTCACAATTGACAAAAAAAATAGTAAAAAATTCAGATTTTAGAAAAAAAAATTCAAAAAATTTGACAAAAATATTTTTGTGGTTTTATGATGAATTTGTAATCAGAAAAAAACTGGTTGCGCAAAAGTTACATTCAAAAAATAAAATGTGGAGGAAAAGATGAAAAAAGTTAAGCATTTGAAAAAAGCATTTGCTTTCGTTTCATCATTGCTGTTATGTTCAGCTGCAACTTTGTTTGCTGAAGTCACAGCAAAGAAGCTTGCCGATGGCAACATCGAAGTTACATTCTTTTATGGAAATCCCCGTGCGACAGAAGTGACCGTTGCCGGTGACTGGACAAACTGGGGCGATGGGGCAGAGCCTATGACTAAAACTGACAAGGGCTGGACTTATACCCGCGTAGTTCCCGCAGGGACAACAATGAAGTACAAGTTCATCTCTGACGGAAACTGGACAGCTGACCTTAAGGCCCCTGATACAATTGATGACGGCTTTGGCGGAAAGAACGGCCTTGT
>CAJOQA010000122.1 GCA_905236465.1 uncultured Treponema sp. | reverse complement strand
TAGGTCTTCTTGCAGACAGAACAAAAGATTTGCTTGATTTGCACAAGCGCATGGAAAGCGACTATCAGCGCATTTCTAAGCGCTACGAAGAAATCTTTAGCACTCTTGATGAGGAACTTCGTAAGAGAATTTATGCCCTGGACAAAAGAGCTTTTGAGATTGCGGAAGGAATTCAGCGTAAGCAGATAACTGCCCAGGAAACAAAGGATGTTTCTTTTGTTGTAACCGGCATGAATGACCAGAATGCCCTTAAAGAAAAACTTGCTTTGGCAGCCGTTCATTCAAAAGTAAATACTACCATTGGGGAGATAACTAAAACTCTTTTAAATGAATACGTTTATGCAAAAAGAGTAAGGTCTATAATCCACGAAGGTAGCCCTGCTTCAAACTCAAGAGAATGTGTTCCTGTAATTTACGCAAAGACAGATGATATTAATTCTCCTGGTGAAAAAACAGAATGTTTTTCTAGCAAGAAAGAATCTTCAGTTCCGGTAAAAGATTTCTTTGAATCAAATGCAATCAATTGGAAAGATTTTTCAAAAGAGGAAAATGATAGCATTACATCAGCTTTTAATGCACTTGCTGAAAAAGATTTGGTTGAGGCAGAAAAGAACGGTAATGCAAATGCCAAGCGTGTTTACGAGACCATTATGGCCTTGAGGCAGAATTCAAATACTCAGATAAATGGAGATTAAAAAAATGGCTGAACTAAAAGATATAGTTGATCTTGATTCTAATGAAGTTGTCCTTAAAGACAATAGGGTAACAGGAAGCTTGCTTCCCAAAAAAAATGCAGAGCTTGGCCGCAATGTTACAATAAACGGAAATGTTTCTATAGAAGGTGCCTTGTATGCAGAGACCTTGGAAGTAAAGATGGGACCTGCCGTCCTGAAGGGGGCTGTCTTTGCAAACAATGAGGTTCACTTAAACATGGACTGCAAGGGGCTGATTCATTTTGAAAAGTCTGTGGCAAGTCCTAAGTCTGTAGCTGCTATGCTTACCTCCGGAGCCGCAATTTTTGGCGGAGACATCAATGCTCCTTCTATAAAACTAAAGAACTGCTTTGTTTGCGGTTCTGTTTATGGAACAGAAGTCTTTTTGGAAAACTCTGTTGTTCTTGGCGGTGTTTTTGCTACAAAAACACTTTCAATAAATACTTCTACTTTGGGAACCTTTAATGCCCCTGAAGTTAGCGCTGGTGGCATAAACTATCTGCTTTATCCTACAGCATTTTCAGTAGAACCAATGTCAATTCTGCCTGGTACTGAATTCTGGAACTTGTGTCTTGCAGACTTAGGTTCTCTTTACAAGGGAGAAACTGAAAAAGATAACACTGGAAAAATCCGTATGGATCTTACCCACGACACGCAGAGGACAATTCTTGTTGACAAAGAAGGCACAAAGACTTTGGTCAACTCATACTCTGTTGCAACCCGTGTCCTCGTCAGTGACCTGATTGATCTTGACAAGTTTGAGAACCACTTTCTGATTATCTCCGCTAGCTTGGGGTCTCAAGCACTGAAGCAATATTCCCTGACCCTTGCAAATGGAGAAAAGGGACCAGAGCTTACTGTTTCAAAAATTGCAGAGTTCTTCTTTGGCATCTTAAGTGGTAAGACTGCCATTAAGGAAATAAGTGGTCAGGTTGACTTTGATGAGTTGAAGCAACTAAAGATTTAGTGTTGCAGAAATTGCAAAGCTATTTCTGCAGAAGCTAATACGCACCGTCCGTGAGGATTTTAATCTGTTAGGGGACGTTCCCAGAGCGTAGTCGAAGGGAACGCTAACTTTGTAAGACACGCTAACCTAGGGTGTTACCCTAAGCTAGCGTATGCCATATATTCTTTTTAGACGTACTTTCTATTCTTCTTCTTTTTCCGTGCACTGGATGTGCAAGTCTTTTAGCTGGGAATCATCTACAAAAGATGGGCAGTCGTCCATGGGGCTTGCTGCTACATTATTTTTGGGGAAAGCTATGACTTCGTGTATAGAATCTTCTTGGCACATAAGCATAACTAAGCGGTCAAGACCTGGAGCAATGCCTCCGTGTGGCGGGGCACCAAACTTAAATGCCTGAACCAAAAAGCCGAATGCCTTTTGAGCCCTTTCATTTGAATATCCTACAATCTTAAAGATACGTTGTTGCAGCTCAGGGTCGTTAATACGCATTGAACCTGAAGCCAATTCATAGCCGTTTAAGACAAGGTCATACAGGTCTCCCTTTACGGAACCAGGGTCGCTTTCCAAAGTGGGCCAGTATTTCTTTTGGGGTAGGGTAAACATGTGGTGCTCTGTTTCCCAATGGTTCTCGTCCTCATTCCAAGCAAAGTAAGGAAAGTCAATAATCCAAGCAAAGTGGAATAAGTCTTTTGGGTTGTAAAGGTTAAGGTCTTTACCTAACTGCTTTCTTACGGAACCCATGGCTGTACATGCTACCTGCCAGTGGCTGTCGCTGATGAAAAGGAGTAAGTCGTTCTTTTCTGCCCCCAGTTTAGGGCAAATTTCACTTTCCTTTCCTGCAAAGAACTTGCTGATTCCACCTTCAAATTTTCCCTCGGAATCAACTTTCATCCACGCAAGACCCTTTGCCTTGTATTTTTTTGCTAGGGCTTCAAGCTCTTCAATCTTTTTTCTTGAATACTTGTCCGCGACATTTTTTACAACTAATGCTTTTAAACCGCTTCTCTTGTGCCTCTCGATTTCCATGCCAGCAGCAGATGCTCCCTCCTTGAATGCGTTAAAGTCAGAAAGGTTTGCCATAAACGCCGCATCTTGAATTTTCATGTCAAAGCGTAAATCCGGCTTATCGCTTCCATATAAGTTAAAGGCATCGTCCCAAGACAGGCGGTCAAAAGTAGCAGGTAAGTCATAGTTCATGGTCTTCTTGAAGATGTGCTGCATTAAACCTTCTGTTGTGCTAAGTACTTCTTCCCTGTTTGTAAAGGACATCTCCATGTCTATTTGGGTAAACTCCGGCTGCCTGTCTCCACGGGCATCCTCATCGCGGTAGCAGCGGGCAATTTGAAAGTACTTGTCAAAGCCGGAAACCATAAGCAACTGCTTATAAAGCTGGGGGCTTTGGGGAAGAGAATAGAACTTGCCTGGGTGAACGCGGGAAGGAACCAAATAGTCTCGGGCCCCTTCCGGAGTTGACTTTATGAAAGTTGGGGTTTCAATTTCCAAAAAGCCCAAGCCGGTAAGGTATTCGCGGGTGGCAAAAGGAACCTTGCTCCTAAGTATTATGTTGTGCTGCATTGGGGCCCGGCGCAAGTCTAAGTAGCGGTATTTAAGGCGCAAGTCTTCATTTGGAAGAACCAGTGTCCCGTCCTTTTGTCTGACCTCATCTATAGCAAAGGGCAGTGGATCTGATTTTGTGAATACTTCTATTTCATCAGCTTCCACTTCAATCTGACCTGTAGCCATGTCTTTGTTTATGTCTTTTTCCTGACGGGCTGCAACAGTTCCGCTTACAGCGATGCAGTATTCGGTTTTTAGCGAAGCTGCTGTTGCCTTAACCTTTTCGTCAGCCTTGTCTCCTATAACAACCTGTGTGATTCCGTAGCGGTCACGGAGCAAAACAAATGTAAGTCCGCCAAGCCCACGGGTGCGGTGAACCCAACCGTTTAGTATAACCTTTTTACCAACATCAGCAGCACTTAATGCGCCGCAGGTAACAGTACGTTTAGAGTTTTCCATAATAAACAAACCTACCTAAAACACTATGAAACTTGTGAAAGACCATTGTAATATAAAGGTAGACTTTTTGCAATTAGTTCAGTTAGATGTACTTTTCCAAACATTCCTTTATTTCTTTAACAGCCGCAGGCTTTGCAATATAGTCATTCATCCCTGCTTTTTTGCACTTACCGGCCACCGTGCTGCTTGTATCTCCTGACATAGCGATTATAGGAACCGATAGGGCATCTTTTCGAGCAAGTTTCCTTATTCTCCCTGTAGCTTCAAGTCCGCCCATAACCGGCATATTCAAATCCATGAAGATGGCAGCGTATTTTCCTTCCTGGGACTTTTCAAAAGCAGCCAGACATTCAAGCCCTGAAGCTGCCGTATCAACATTGTAGCCTAAGCGCTCAAAAAGTGCCTTTAGCATTTCACGGTTTATCTCATTGTCCTCACAGGCAAGTATAGTCTTTTTTGCAGCCTGTGAACCTTCTGCCCCGAAAGTTCCACTTTTTGTAGCAGCAGAAGTTGCATTCTCCTTTATTTCAAGCAGGCTGGGGTCAGCATCCTGAAAATGCAGGCGCAGTGTAAAAGTCGTGCCCTTGTTTATCTCGCTTTGTACGCTAAGCCTGCCTCCCATTACGTCTGTCAGCTGCTTTGCTATGCTTAGGCCAAGTCCTGTCCCCTGACCTGCAAAGCCGGACCGCATCTCTTGGGAAAAGGGTGCGAACATCTTTTTCTGAAATTCCTTGCTCATGCCTATTCCGTTGTCGGTTACGGTTACGATGGTGTCACCGTAGCCGTCGTAGGATAGCATTCCCGTGCTTGAGAATATGTCATTGGCAACGGAAAAGTTCACCAAACCGCCTTGGGGCGTGTATTTAATGGCGTTTGTCAGCAGGTTCAGTAGTATTTTCTGGAGGTTCAACTGGTCGCAGAGGATTACGCGGGGCCGCAGGGATGAGATGTCTGTTGTAAATGTAATTCCCTTCTTTGCCGCAGCATAGGCAATCTGTTCCCTGATGGGGATGTGCAGGGTGTCTGATTTTACGGGCTCAAGCTTTGTCTGGAATTTGTTGCTGCTGCACTTTGAGATTGTTAGCAGGTCATTCACAAGGTCAAGCAGAAAGGCGGAGGAGGCGCGGATGTTCTCGTAGTACCTGTGCAATTTTTGTAAGTCCTGCTCGTCTTCCGCAAGCTCCGCATAGCCGATTATGGCGTTCAGGGGAGTGCGTATGTCGTGGCTTATTCCCGTAAGAAAATTTCTGTCCTCATTGGTCTTTGCCTCCCTAAGGGCCACCTCTTTTTCCTTCTGCAAAATCTTTTGGCTGATATGCTGTCTTCTTATTATTATACTTGCGGCTATGGCCCCGCATACCATGATGACAAAGAAGAGGACTGCGATACCCGCAGTTACCGCAGGGTTCAGCGAGGAAAGAACTGAGAATACGCTTTTGTTCTCTAAATTGTACTGCAAAAGAAAGTCATCCATTTTTCCGGAAAGCATGTTGGATGCTTTGTCCAGAATTGCCCCCAATGTCCTGTTCTGAGACAGGATTGCAGGGGAAATCTCGTACTTTTTGTCCTGAAGGACCACCACTTTATAGGGGGCAGAGTTGTAGGTGTTCAAGAAGCAGAGCATGGAGATGAAGTCTCCCACCATAGCGTCCGTCTTGTTCTTCCTTAGCATGTCAAAGCCTTCTGAAAGGTTAGTGACCGTTACGATGTCATACCCTTCGCCCAGCAAGGGAATGCACCATGATTCCGTCGTAACGGTGCCCTTGCGGTCGAAACTGCCCTCTTTTTTCACCAAAGCCGCAAGGTTTCCTGTAAGCAGGGGAGCAGTCAGCCTTAGGCCCAGCTTGTCCGCCTCAAGAACTCCTCCTGAGAATGCGGCAAGGATATCCGCCTCTCCCTTTATAACCGCTAGTGCGGCCTCCTCGTGGCTTTTGAACGGTTTGTATTCAAAGGCAAGGCCCGTATATGAGGAGATTCCTGAAAAGTATTCCACAAGGATTCCTTTCGGCCTGTTTTTCCTGTCAAAATAGAAGAAGGGGGTGACATAGTCGGTCACTGCTATAGTCTGTTTAGGCTGCCCCTTGATCCATTCCTTTTCCTCCTTGGTGAAGGTGCAGGTCTTCTTTTTTGTCTGAATGAAGTACTTGTGGTAAAGCTTATATTCGTAATCGGGTGTCTCCGAAAGTATTCTGCCTATCACCCTTCCCAGTTCCTGCATAAGGCCGGCCTTGTCCTTATTGATAAGAAGGTAGAGGGGAGTTGACTTTATGTTCATTATGGACTTAAAACCGATGTTGCTTCCGGCCGCATGGAGGCAGACATCCGCCCTTCCGTTTCTTACGGCATCGTAGACTTCTTTTTGCGACCTGTATTCCTCAATCTGAACCGAAAAGCCTGCGGACTGGCAGAAGTCCAGTAAATCCTTTATAGCGGGATACCCCTTTTGTACGGCAACCTTTATTCCGTCTATGGCAACAAGATCCCCGTAGGCTAAGTCATCCCTGTCTGTGGTAGCCAAAAGGCAGTCGCTTATCATTGCTATCTCATGATTGCATACCAAAAAGCCTTGCTTGCCTTTCTGACCGTCAGCTGCGCCTGGAATCAAGTCAACAATGCCGCTTTCGAGGGCTTCAAAAAGCTCATCTATGTTGTGGAATTCAACATACTCAATCTTATAGGGGCTGTCCGTCTCCTGAATGATTTTCAGAAGGAACTCAACCAGGTAGCCTTTTACGCTGCCATCCTCATTTTTTTGTATTATATTGGAATCTGCCATAAAGCCTACGCGAATTGCCTCAACCGCCTGCAAAGGAAAGCTTAAGAAAAGAGAAAATATGAATATGCAGATTTTTTTTACCTTTCCCATTTTAGTCCTATAAAATCCTTCTTCCTTTAATATAATTCACTTTATGCTGATTTCAAGTTTTTACAGCTACCCTTATATGGAAAAATTTTTTTTTTAAGTTATAGTATAAATAAGGAGGAAAAGATGCGCAGGTTTAGAAAAATCCTTTTGGCTACGGTCTTTATTACAACGGTGGCAAGTGCTATAGGTTTTTGCATGACTTTTTATTTTCTTGCAAAGAAAGTCCACTATAAGGTTGCGGAAGAGACCATTTTAAGGACTTTGGAAAGTGTCATTCATGAGGTTGACTATTTCAATTATTCTAACTTTTCAACCATACACATAGCCTCTAGCATGGACATAATAAAGGATCCATCTGTTCCCATAAAAACAAAGGCAGAACAGCTTTTTAACGTAAAGTCAGCTGACCCAAATCTGGTAGGCTTTAACATAACTGACCTCAAGGGTGACAGCTACCTGGTGGAAGGTGGCATCTACAATTTTTCTGAGCGTGACTACTTTAAGAATGCCCTTAGGGGAAAGGAGTCTGTCTTTGGCCCCATCCTTAACAAGGTGACAAATGTTCCCACCATCTTTTACGGTGCCCCTCATTACGATTGGGAAGGAAACCTGACTAATACCTTTTTCCTTGCAGTCCACAGTGAATACCTTTCTAAAATCTGCCAGGATAATAAGCTAGCGGGAAGTGGCAATGTGTCAATAGTAAAAAGGGCGACAGGTCTGCTGATTGCCGATGTTGATCCGGATAAGGTTCTAAAAGTCAACATCTATGATGATTCAGTAGAGTCTGGTAGCAGTGATTTTGAAAAAATAACAGACAGTATTAGGGCAGGGGAAAGAGGGGTAAGAACTTATTCCATTCAAGGAAAGACTAATGTCCTTTGTTACGCCCCCCTTAAGGGCACTGACTGGTCTGTTATAGCCCAGGCTAGCTATTCGGACTTTTCCTACCTGACAGCTAGTGAGAAAAAAATAATTATTGTAATTGCAGCCCTTGCAATAGCCACTAGCCTTGCGATAGCCTTTGCTGTCAGTTCTTTGAGGGTATCTCGTTCCTGATGTCAAGCCTGCGCTCAGCCAGGAACGTTTTTCCGTTCTTTGTGTATGCGGTAAAGTTTTTGCCCTTCTGCTTAGCCGTGTACATGTTTGAGTCAGCTTCTTTTATAGGCTCCGGCATCTGACAGCCCACCCCAAGGCTTGCACTTACAAAGGTTTCCCGCTCCCATTTTGAGCTAGCGATTTCTGCCCTTATTTTTTCAGCTAAGCGGACAGTCTGATCCTGGCTCATGTGCTCTGTTATCACTACCATCTCTTCTCCACCGTACCTATAGCATTTGACATTGCGGTTTTCGTTCAATAGCAATATTCCCGCTATCCCCCTAAGCACATAGTCCCCGTATTCGTGCCCCATAGTATCATTTAGTTTTTTAAAGTTATCCACATCGATCATTATGGCCTTGTAGTCTTTTTCCGCTACAAGAAGCCTTTCCACCCTCTTGTTTAGTGCCCGCCTGTTGTATAGTTTGGTAAGTCCGTCTATCAGCGTGTCGGTATACACCTTGTAGAGAATCAGCAAGAAAAGCAGGAAGACCACAGTGACGATTGCTGTTGTGCTGAAAAGTTTTGTTCTGCTTTTTCGTATCATGGAGGAATAGCTTAGGCTTTCCATAACGGAGTCCAGCTTGTTTCCCATAAGCTCCGTGTACTTTTCAAGAAATGTTTCGGCAAGTATGGAAGAATCTATGGACTGTTGTATGAATATCTTCTGCCTCTCTTCAAGCATTGACCGAGGCAGGGCAAAGAGCAAGTCTTTGGAAAGCTGGGACTTTTTCATAGTAAAGCCGAACTTCTTGCAGATTTTCCCATATTCGCTGTTGAATTTTATGGCATCCTCATAGTTGTGCTTCCTGATTGCGCAGTGGGTCTTAACATATAGCAGGGGAATGTTATAGTCATAGGCTTGAACGTGGGAAGCAGGCATCTCATCCCCGTACTCGTCATATATGGCGTCAACCATGCGCAAGGCTTCGTCTGTCTGCCCCTGCATCAGTGTTATGTATGCGGTGTAGGCTAAGGCTGCCTTCTTGTATTCTATGCTGGCTTCCTGATTCTTTTCAAAAAGGACCTGCGCATCTTTTGTAATCTGCCCCTGAGTCTTTAAGGCATCCTCAAAGTCGTTTTCTTTTAAAAGGTAGCGGCCGTATATGTGAAGGGCCTGTATCCTTGTAACTATGTCTTCAATCCTGTAAAAGTTCTTAAGTTTGCGGGCATTTAAAATCATTGCGTAAGCGGCGGAGTCTGCGCCCGCTTCTAGGTAATAGTTAGCAAGACAGGCGTAAAGGTATATGGCGTCTTCATCCCTTCCTGCCTGAATATTATAGAAGATGGCATAGCCTGCATCGTCAATAAAAGTTTCCATCTTGTTTTGCAAATATTCACCTACAGCCTTTTTATTGTATATTACAGCCTTCTGCTCGTCGGTAAGGTGGGGCAGGTCTAGTAAAAGTCCTATCTTTTCCTGAAAGTTGGCATCGTCATCCTTTATGTTTTCTAATACAACGTTAATCTTTTTTTCGTTTACTTTTTTTATGACTACAGAGTATAAAAAGGTTGCTGCACAGGAGATAAGGGCTATTGCCAATAGACTTAGCACTATTGCATAAAAAAGCCTTCCCCTCAAAGTGTTATATTTCATTCTTTTAGTATAGCACAAATTTCCTGATTTTTCTTGCTTTATTATAGGCTAATGTATAAAATCATTACATGAATGTTCTGATAATACAGCCACCCTTGCTTCAGCTTAACGCCCCATATCCGTCAGGGGCTTACCTGAAAGCATTTTTTTCTTCCCAAGGCAATCAGGTAATCTGGAAAGACGGTAGCATAGATCTTTTTTACAAGGTGTTTTCCCCTTCCGGCCTAGACTTGCTCTATAAAAAAAGTAAGGATAAGGCCCTGTCCCTTGCCCAAAGGGCTTACAAAGACGGGGATGAAAATACAGCCTCAATCCTTTTAAACTTTTTATCCTCCTGGCCCCTTTACCAGAATACCATAGAAACAATAAATGCAGTGCTTTCCTGCTCCCCCAAAAAAAGTGGCAGGGAACTTTGCCATAGCCTTATTTTTTCTCCCCACACCCCAAGAGGCCCCAGGGCCTATTCCTTTTTAGAGAATTTAGGCCGGCTGCCAGGCATAGATGATGCCCGTTTTTTAGCCACAATGATGCTTGCAGACCTTGCAGACTATATCAGCATGACCTTTGACCCTGCCTTTGCCCTTGTCCGCTACGCAGAAAGCCTTTCAATAAGCAACAAGTCCTTTGCTACTATAGAAGAAGGCCTTGATTCCCCGCTTTTAACAAACTATTGGCAGCCCCTGCTAGACCAGTACTTTACAGAATTTTCAAAGGCAATATCCTGTAAGCCAAGTGAAAACAAGGCCATGGTTTGCATAAGTGTCCCCTTCCCTGGAACCTTTGCGGCAGCCCTGTATGCTGGCAGGTACTTTAAGAAAAAAATGGGGGACCAGGCATTTGTATGCTTAGGTGGCGGTTTTATAAACACTGAACTTAGAAATGTTACAGAAAAAAACTTTTACAAATATGCAGATGCCCTAAGTTACGACAGGGGTTACGGGTCTTACAAGGCTTTAATGGAAAGCGGACTTTTGCAAAAGGGGCAAAATGTTTGTAATAAAAGCCTTTACAAGCTAGCAGTTTTTTCAGAAACTTCAATAATTCCGCCTAAGGAAAAAGATGCAGATCTTCAAAAGTATGAAAATTCCCTTACAAGAACCATTACCCCCGATTTCTCTGGAATAGATTTTTCCCGCTACCTTAGGATGGCAGACGACAGCAACCCCATGCAACGCCTGTGGAGCGACGGTTC
>CAJOQA010000121.1 GCA_905236465.1 uncultured Treponema sp. | reverse complement strand
GCCTGCCCAAAGAAAACATCTTTGTAGGCATAGTGGGGAATTCTCTTGGGTTAGGGCCAACAAAGGGGAGTACCCGCATCAGGTTTTGCAGGATCAGCTCCACGGCGATTGCGGTAATCAGAGAGTTCAGGCGGGGTGCGTTGCGCAAGGGGCGGTATGCCAAGCGTTCAATGACTATGCTTAGGGCACCGCAGAAAATCATTGCGACAAGAAAAGCACAGGTAAGCCCCAAAGGATTTGCCCCCATTCTTCTAAGTACAAAATAGCCTGCATAGGCTCCCATCATCATTATGTCTCCGTGGGCAAAGTTTATGAGCTTTACAATTCCATAAACCATTGTGTAGCCCAAAGCTATAAGGGCATATATGCTGCCAAGAGACAAGCCGTTAACAAGCTGCTTTAGAAAAGTTTCCAACTTGTGGTCCTCCAAAAAAACATAAAAAAAGGTGTGCACACCAATACCTAGGTATGCACACCCTTGTGCTTCTACTATTTTAGCGATTTTCTTATTTTATGGCAAGAACCCCAAAAGCTGCCTGAAAACTGCATTTTTTAGAGATGTCCATAATATTTAGTTGACTACATTCCGATATTGTTTATAATAGAAAGAATAGTGTATGAAATCGCTTTCAAAAGGAGTTTGTATGTCAGATAATTTACAAAAAAGAAAGACCAGCCTTGTAAAATTCTTTATAGTTTCTTTGGGAATTACCATTATTTTGCTGAATGCAATACAAAGTACTTCTGTTGCAATAAATACAAAATCGCAGGTAACTTCTATCTATGCAGACAGCGTAAAAAGGCTTGTCGATTCAAATGCCAGCTTGTTAGGCAATAAGATGGAAAGCTACCTTAACAGCTTAAACTATTACATTTATTCTGATGTCGCCCAAACAGAAGATACAGAGGAAATTTCTTATTGGCTTACCAAACAGACGGGAAAAAGGCACCCTGAATTTGACTATATCGTTTATGGTTCCCCTGATTTTTATTGGCATCGGGAAAACGGCTCTTCTGGAAAAACCAACGGTGTGTATTTTGAGCAGATTATGAGCGGGGGAAAGGATGAATATATTGACAATCCCAAGCTTTCAAATTCAACCGGACAGATGAATGTTCATGTCGCAAAGGCTGTAAAAAAAGACGGAAGAACTATAGGTCTTTTTTCCGGCACAATGGGAGTTAAGGAAATAACATCCTACGTCAACAGCTTGACTATAGGAAATACAGGTTTTGCCTGGATTATGGATACTGAAGGAAACGTTGTTATCCATAGGGACCCTGCTTTAGTTATGACAAAGAATTACTTTACTTCATCTGCTAAGGAAGATAAGGATTTCTCTCAAGTTGCAAGGCAAATTGCCGCAAATAAAAAGGGGGCTGTCTGGGCAAAGGTAAACGGCAAATCACAATACTTGTCCTATGCTCCTGTTCCCCATACACAATGGATTCTTATTTATACAATTGACTCTGCTGATTTTAACAGCGTTTCCCGCTCCCTTACCCTTATTCTTGTAATTACTTCCGTTGTTACCCTGATTCTTCTTCTTTCAATAAATGGGGCCATTATAACCAGCGCTATGAAGCCTCTTAAGAAAGTTGATTCTGCAGTTCATTCTATTGCGTCCGGAAATGCTGACCTTACCCAGCGCATAGAAAACGTAAAAGTAAACAATGAGATCGGTTCTGTTGTGGAAGGATTTAACGCCTTTGTTGGTAAGCTTCAGGATATAGTCTCAAAAATAAAATATTCAAACAAAAATCTTTTTGAGGTCGGAAAAGAACTGGAATCCTGTACCTCCCAAACTGCATCTTCTATTTCAAGCATAACTGATACAGTCTCAACTGTCACTTCTCAGTTAGGGAGCCAGGTTCAGTCTGTAGATGAGACTACTGCGGCTGTAAATCAGGTTGCATCAAACATCGAGACCCTTAATAATCTTATTGAGAACCAAAGCGCAGGCGTAACAGAGGCAAGCGCGGCCGTTGAGCAGATGATTGGCAACATAAGTTCTGTTAGCACATCCATGAATTATATGGCTGAAAGTTTCATAAAGCTGAAGGCCCGATCAGAAGAAGGTAGCGCTATCCAGAAGCAGGTGAATGAGAACATTCAGGAAATCCAAGAGCAAAGCGAAATGCTGCAGAAGGCAAACACAGTGATAGCCTCCATCGCCAGCCAGACAAACCTTTTAGCAATGAATGCGGCTATAGAGGCTGCCCACGCAGGAAAGGCAGGGCAGGGCTTCAGCGTTGTAGCGGATGAAATCAGGAAACTTTCAGAAACATCCTCTACGCAGTCAAAGGAAATTGCCCGCCAGCTTAAGGGAATACGTAGCGCAATAAATGACTTTATTGTTATAAGTTCCCGCTCAAGCGAGTCATTTAAAACCATTGCAAGCGATATAAATGAAACAACCCAGCTGATGGAGCAGGTAAAGGGGGCAATGGACGAGCAGCAGACAGGTAGCAAGCAGATAACAGATTCCCTGCACTCTATGAACAGTTCTACAATAGAAGTCCGCGATGCAAGCTCTGAAATGACAAGCGGCAACAAGGTAATACTGGAACAGATTAGAAAACTTCATTCTGTCACCTCTGAGATGAAAGATAGCATTGAGCAGGTGCGTGGCAATGTTGAAAGCATAGGAGAAAACGGTCGTATGCTGCACGACTTGTCTTCCCGCATAGGAACTTCTATTTCTGATATCAGCAGTCAGATTGATGAGTTTAAAGTATAGCGGTTAGCCTATGCTTACATTGCTTAAAATTTAACTTTTATGCTATACTAGGGCTATGATGAGTACGATATTTTTTGGTCTTAGCATACCCTTTTTAGGAACAACTTTTGGAGCTGCCTGTGTCTTTTTTATGAAGAAAAAGATGAACGACACAGTGCAGCGTGCCCTATTGGGTTTTGCGGCGGGAGTTATGATTGCAGCCAGTGTTTGGTCACTTCTGATTCCCGCAATGGATATGTCAGAAACCTTAGGAAGGCTTGCCTTTTTTCCTGCCCTTATAGGTTTTGTCTTGGGCATAGCTTTTCTTTTTATTCTGGATAAAATTACGCCCCACCTGCATGCTATGTCACAAAAACCAGAAGGACCTAAGAATTCCGTGGAAAAAATCAGCAGGACAATGATGTTGGTTTTTGCAGTAACACTCCACAATATCCCAGAGGGAATGGCCGTAGGAGTTGTTTTTGCAAGTTTTATGAGCGGCTCTTCTGGAATAAGTGCAGCCGCCGCAATGGCACTTTCACTTGGAATTGCAATTCAAAACTTCCCTGAAGGGGCAATTATTTCTATGCCGCTAAGGGCAGAAGGAAACAGTAAGCTAAAATCATTTGCATACGGAACCTTGTCCGGAACTGTAGAACCTGTAGCCGCCGTTTTAACAATCCTTCTTACTTCTTTCATCCTGCCCCTCCTGCCTTACCTGCTTTCTTTTGCTGCCGGTGCAATGGTTTACGTAGTTATAGAGGAGCTGCTACCAGAAGCCTCTAGGGATGAAAAAACTGATACCTGTACCTTGGGCTTTGCTATAGGTTTTGCCCTGATGATGGTACTAGATGTTGCCCTAGGTTAACAGAAATCAAAAGTACTAGAATAAAATCTAAAGCTTGTATATAATAGAAGCGGGTGGTTTAAATTGAAGAAAGTCTTTTTACTTTTTCTAGCTTCTATTTTTTTTGTTTGCCTGGCATTGTGCTCTGAAATTTCAGATTTGGCAGAATCATACTCTAAGACAGCTGCTTCTGGGGAAGCAAAAGATTATGCGTTGTATCTAAAACAAGAAAATAATTTTTTACGGGGACTTCCTGGAAAAAGCAAGTACTCTACAAAGGACGAGTACCGCACGGCTTGGAAAGAATGTGTCAGTGATTTTGAGGACTATTGGTCAGCTAACTGCCCAATGCAAAACTACACGGAATATCCTGCAAAGCTACAAACTTCCGCTGTAAGCAGGCCGGGTGCAACAAGTACTTTTTATATAATAGTTGACTGGCGACCTTCCCCTGTTTTTGAGCAGTGCAGGACAGCCTTGTCACGGGGCTACCTTAATGCCTACAACATTACGGGTCTTCCAGGACTTCCGCAAAAGTGGCCACTTGTTTCATCCCATTCATCTGCATTTGATTTTTCCGCAAAGCAATACTTGTCTGGGGCGGTTCCCCTTGTAAGAACTTCTTCTGGCACAATCTGCATGGCTTCAGCCTACACGGGGCCTGCAAACTCTATGTATCAGGCTGCCTTTAACCTGGTTGATAAGAATGGAAAAGTTTACTATACAGGTGTTTGGGAACAGATCGGCCCCTCCTCAAAATATGAATTCCCTGATGTCAGTCAGGAAACTGCTAATCTCATAAAAAAGGGGTTAGTTTTTGCCAAGCCTTCTGGCCTTCGCTTAACATACGGAGACATGAATACTTTTGATTTTAAAGAAATAATCCTTAACGTAGAAAAGTCAGGGCTAGCAGGGCTTAGCAAAAAGAATAAATTCAATCAGGCAAAAGAAAACTTTTTCTGCCAGAACAAGGATTTGGTTTCTGCAATTTTAAACGGAGACAGTAGCGGGGTAAAAAAACTTTTGGACGAATACTTTGTTCTTGTTCCCCAAGGAAAATTTACAATGGGGGAGGGTGGCGTTCAAAAAGAAACAGGGCCTGAACACACAGTTTCCTTAGATTCCTTTTATTTGCAGATTACAGAGGTTCCGCAATGGCTTTACCAAGCTGTCATGGGTGAAAATCCTTCTGAAAACAGGGGTGACGGACTGCCTGTTGAATGCCTTTCCTGGCACAAGGCCGTTTTGTTTTGCAACGCCCTTAGCATTCTTGCGGGACTTGAGCCCTGCTATAAAAATGTAAGCCAATCTTCTTTGGGGGGAACAGGGGCTGTAGTTTGCAATTTTAACGCAAACGGTTACCGGCTGCCAACTGAAGCTGAATGGGAATATGCCGCAAAGGGGGGAGGTCTTTCCTACAAGGCTTATGAGTACAGCGGCACAGATTCTATCCCCCTAGACTATAGCGTAAATGTAAATGCTCAAAAAAACGTAGCCTATTCTGGTCCTGCACGGTGTGCCTCCCTTTTGCCCAACGATTTGGGGCTTTATGATATGAGTGGCAATGTTTGGGAATGGTGTAATGACATTTATGGGCACTATAAGGACGGAAACTTTGTAAACCCCACGGGAGCAAGTGCAGGTGATGGCTATGTTTTGCGCGGGGGCTCCTGGGGCTCTCCTTTAAATGAATGTCGCTTGGTCTTTCGCCGCAAAGAAAACGGTAGTTCCGTAGTCTTTGCTGAATATTCATCCAATTATGCCGATAAAGAAAAGAAAAGCATAGGCTTACGCTTGTGCAGACATCGTTGATGTGAGGAAAATATGGACTTGTCAAGAAAACTACCTGTAGGTGTGCAGGACTTTGAAAAATTAAGGGAAGAAGGTTATATTTATGTAGACAAAAGTGAATACGTGTACAACCTGACACATTCAGGAAGTTCTTACTTTCTTGCCCGCCCCAGGTGTTTTGGAAAAACCCTCTTGCTTTCTACTTTGGAAAGTTATTTTAAAGGTCGCAAGGATCTTTTTGAAGGCCTCAAAATAGAAAGTTTAGAAGAAGAGTGGCAGGACTATCCGATTTTTCACATTGACTTTTCAACTGACGTGTATTCCACGGAAGGGAATTTGGATGTAAGCCTGAATACTTTTTTAACAGAACAAGAACAGCGTTATGGCAAGCATGAGGAACGGACTACGTACGCCAAGCGTTTTGAGCATGTCATACACAGGGCTTACGAAACCAGCGGTAAGCCGGTCGTTGTTTTAATTGACGATTATGATAAACCTATTCTAGATGCAATGTTTAGTCCGGTAGAAAATGAAAACCGAGAAATCCTGCGTAATTTTCTTAGTGCTTTAAATGGCAACGATTACTATTTAAAATTTGTTTTTGTTACCGGAATTACAAAATTCGCTTCTGTAAACATTTTCAACGGTTCAAATCAACTGAAGGATATCAGTCTTTATTCTGAATTTGAAAATATCTGCGGATTTTCTGCTGATGAGATAAAAAATAATTTTGTCCAAGAGTTAGACTCTCTTGCAGAGAAACAGGGAATCCCACAAGATAGAATCTTTGAGGACTTTAGCCAAAAGTATTTAGGTTATTCTTTTAGTAGGAATCTTACAAAAGTATTTAACCCCTTTTCTGCCCTCAATGCCCTTGATTCAGGGGAGCTGTCTTCATTCTGGTTTCAAAGAGGGCTTCCTTCTATGCTGATAAAAATGCTGCAAAAGTCAAAGTACGACATTTTTGCTTTGCTAGAGGGCTTGTGTGTTGACGGCGATGGGCTTATGGACTATAAGTGGACCGAGGAAGATTTGACAACTGTTATTTTGCAAAGTGGCTACCTTACGATACGGGACTATGACGCTAACAGAAATCTTTTTGAACTTGCCTTTCCAAACAAAGAGGTGGAAGTAGGCTTTTTAAAGTGTCTGCTCCCCTTTTACACTAACTGCGGCTCAACAAGCAAGTTGGGCTCTGAGCTTGCAGCTTTAAAAGCTGACCTTGCCCGTGGCGACACACAAGCCTTTGTAAACAGGTTTTCAGCGGCTGTAAAAGGCTTGCCCCTGCTCCAAAAGTCAAAAGAAGAGGCAGAAAGCGTTTACCTTTTAGCATTGCATACTTTGCTTAGGCTGACAGGATTTAAAATTATCAGTGGAGCAGAACTTGGCGGAAGCAGAAACGACATTGCTATTCAGGCGGGAAGCAATTCCTATATTTTCGTCTTGAAAATGGACAAGGGCATTCCCCTAGAAGATATTTTGGCTGATGCTTTTGCCCGCATAGAAGAAAAATCCTTTGAAAGCAAGATTGAAGAAAAAGAATCAGAAATCCACAAAGTTGCACTTGTATTTTCTTCTTCCAAACCGGAACTTTCTGGTTGGAAAGAAATATTTTAGAATAGGATAAGAAAATGTACAAACCCGAATTAATTTCAAGTCTTAGGCATTATTCTGCTAAGACTTTTGCCTCTGACTTGCTTGCAGGAGTGATTGTAGGCATTGTAGCCCTTCCCTTAGCGATTGCATTTGCAATAGCCAGCGGACTTCCTCCTGAAGCCGGTCTCTTTACTGCAATTGTTGCAGGTTTTTGTATTTCTGTATTTGGTGGCTCCAAGGTTCAGATTGGCGGACCGACAGGTGCTTTTGCAGTAATAGTTTACGGTGTTGTCGCAGACTTTGGAGTAGGGGGACTTGCAACAGCAACTGTTATGGCAGGCATCCTTTTGATTCTTCTTGGTGCCTTTAAAATGGGAGGCTTGGTAAAATTTATTCCTTATACAATAATCACAGGTTTTACCGCTGGCATTGCAGTAACAATTTTTACCGGTCAGATCGGTGACTTCCTTGGGCTTACCATTACAAATTTCCCTGAAGGATTTACAAAAATGCCTGGAGACTTTGTAGGAAAAATAGAGACTTATGCCCTGAACGTCAGCCATATCCACTGGTATTCGTTTATAATGGCAGCTATTTCTTTAGCAGTAATTTTTATTTGGCCAAAGTTTAGCAAAAGGATTCCTGGCTCCTTAGTCGTAATCATTCTTGCGACAATTGCAAGTGTCATTATTAAAAATTACTGGGGGCTTGAAACAGATACAATCGGTAGCCGTTACGGTAGCATCCCATCTTCACTGCCTGCCCCTAAGCTACCTGATTTTAGACTTTCTACAATCCGTAGCCTTTTTTCTACAGCAATTTCAATAGCTGTTCTTGCTGCAATTGAATCTTTGCTAAGCGCCGTTGTAGCTGATGGTATGATAGGAAGCAAGCATGATTCTGATACAGAGCTGATAGGTCAGGGAATCGCAAACATTGTAAGCCCCCTCTTTGGCGGAATCCCTGCAACTGGAGCAATAGCCCGTACTGCAACAAATATTAAGAATGGGGCAAAAACACCTGTTGCTGGAATCGTTCATGCAGTAACCTTGCTGCTGATTCTTCTCTTTCTTGGTCGCTTTGCAGTTTATATTCCAATGGCGGCCTTATCTGCTGTTCTCATAAATGTTTCTTGGAATATGGCGGGTATTCCGGCCATTAGGTCTTTGATAAAGGGGCAACTAAGCGATATCATTGTTCTTGCAGTTACCTTCTTTATTACAATCTTTATTGACCTAACAGCTGCAATTGCAGTGGGGCTTGGATTTGCGGCCTTCTTCTTCATTAAAAAGATGTGCGACCTTTCTGTTGTGCAAGCAAAAAGAGAAAACCTTACCGAAGGAATCTCTGGTAGCAAAGAGAATGAGGAAACCTTGGACATTCCTTCTGGTGCAGTAGTTTATGAAATAGATGGCCCCTTGTTTTTTGGAACAGTCCGCAAGTTTGAAGTTGCCTTGCAACAGTCGGGGGTTTCATACAAAGTTTTAATCCTTCGCATGAGAAATACCATTTACTTAGATGCAGGCGGAATTAGGGCACTTGAGCAGGCTAAGAATTTGTGTGACAGTAGGGGAATAAAGATTGTCCTTTCCGGTATTCACACACAGCCCTATGTACTTTGCGAAAAAACAGGTATGGCAGATAAAATCGGCAAAGACAATATTTGTGCCAACATCAACCTTGCCCTGGACAGAGCAAGGCAAATTCTAAATATCCAGCTCTGACTCATCAACAGGATTATTGTTCAGGTCTTCAATAGTAACGCTGAACAAATAATCCTGAATCAGCGAATTTAATTTTTTCCACATAGGCAACGTTTTGCAAACTGTAGCCTTGGGGCAGTTGTTTGGTACACAGTTCAAGCATGCGACAGGAGCAAGGGATTCTTCCGTAAGTTTTAAAATCTCACCTACAGTGTAATCCTTTGGAGCCTTGATCAGCCTATAACCTCCGGATTTTCCCCTGCGTCCTTCTAGCAGCTTTGCCTTTACCAAAAAAGAAACAATAGCTTCTGCGTATTTAAGGGATATCCCCTGATCTTTTGAAAGTTCAATCAGCGGAATATATTCCCCTTGTGGACGGGAGCTGAGTTCTAGAATAATACGAAGTGCATATCTGCCCCGTGTAGAAACAAGCATTATGCTACTCCTTTCTCATAAAGCTTTGCAACAATGTTCCAATCAACTACAGAAAAAAGTTCCTTTATGTAGGCAGCCCTTAAATTTTTGAATTTTAAGTAGTAGGCATGCTCCCAAACATCTATGCAAAAAATGGGGGTGTTGCCTGTGCCCGAACTTATCGGGTTATCCTGATTTGCACTTTGACTTAAAACTAAATCCCCTCCCTTTGTAACAGAAAGCCAAGCCCAGCCTGAACCAAATTGGGTTAGGGCAAGCTGTGAAATCTTCTCTTTAAAAGATTCAAAGGAAGTAAAAGTCTCATTGATTTTTTCAGCAAGTTTTCCACTAGGCTCTAAGGTTGGGTTGGGTGAAAGCACAGAGAAGAAGAGGTTGTGATTGTAAAAACCGCCACCGTTGTTCTTTATTCCGGTTCGCAGGGCTGGGTCTGAAATAGAGTCAAGATTTGAAAGCAAACTTGTGATGTCTTTGTCTAAAACCCCAGCCTTTTCTGCAAGTTCATTTAGTGTTTTTGTATAAGTCGCATGATGCTTTGAATGGTGGGTTTCCATTGTAAGTGCATCAAAGTGAGGTTCAAGGGCATCATAAGAAAAGGGCAGTTGATACTGTGTAAACATAAGATTTCCTCCTGTAAGAAAAAAATAAAGGGAAAGTGAGATAATCCCCACTTTCCCTTTATTATAAAGCGCTTTTACGATTGTTTCAAGATAAATTGCTGCCAGTTAAGTTTGAAACTATAGGTTTATCGGCAAGAATCATGCTTTTTAGTTCAGCATACTTTGCTTTTTCATCCCCTGGCCCCAAAACACTAGGATGCTTTACCTGAGCAATTCCCCGCATTTCTTCTATGTTATGGTAACCGTGGCACTTCATAAAAGCCCTCAGCCCCTTGACAACATCAAACGCAACATGGGGATTTGTAAACTTTGCCTGCCCGATCTCAACAGCACTTGCTCCTGCCATAATAAATTCAACCGCATCCTGCCAAGTACAAATTCCCCCGATTCCAACAACAGGAACCCGCTTTTCTGGAGGCAGCTTATTTATTTCCTCAACAACATCATAAACTATGCGGAGGGCAAGCGGCTTAAGACCTGGACCTGAATAGCCTGCATGAACATTGTTAAAGAAAGGCTTGCCTGTGTCTATATTTATTGCAACCCCATGAACCATATTTATTAAGCTGATTGCATCGGCCCCTGCTTTTATACAGGCAATAGCAATGGGTCGATTGTCCGCTGCATTTGGCGAAAGCTTTACCATTAAAGGCTTTGTGGTTACAGCCCTTACAGCAGAAACACAATAGTAGGCTGTATCAGGACTTAGCCCCCAAGCCAGGCCTGCAGCCTTTACATTGGGACAAGAAATGTTCAGCTCAATCATGTCACACTTTGTCTTGTCTAAAATCTTTGCCCCCTCAACATAGGATTCAATATCGCTTCCTGCAAGATTTGCAATGACTACTGGCCCCAAACCAATCATCCCTGGCAGTAAGTGGTCAGCAAAGTATTGAATTCCAGGGTTTTGTAAACCTATTGAATTCATGTTACCACCGGCAACTTCAAGAGAACGCTCCCCCTTGTTTCCTTCTCGTGGCTCAAAGGTACAGCCCTTAGAACAAATGCCACCCCAGGCAGCAACATCACTGACACCTCGGAAGTTCTGACCAAAAGCAAAAGTTCCTGCGCTGGCAATCACTGGATTCTTAAAGTGAACACCTGCAATGTTTGTGCTTAGGTCAACTTCTTCTTCCGTTTGCAAAGGCGCACGGCGGGGGGCTGGTTTGGGAAAGTTTAAAATCTTTGCATCAAAGACTGGTCCGTCCTTACAGCACCGCTTCAGGCCTTCGCTAGTTTCGATTGTACAGCCAAGACAGGCTCCAAGTCCGCAGAGCATCCGGTGCTCCATGCTTATCCAGCACTTTATGCCAGCTTCTTCAGCTATGCGCTTTACATAAGCCAAGGCGGGGGTAGGGCCACAGGCATAGATTACCTTGTAGCCCCCTTCTATAAGGGCTTCCTTTGTCAGTGCAGCAGGCAACATTCCCTTTATTCCTGCAGTGCCGTCATCGGTTGTAATTTTTAGGTTACGGGCATGAACATTCTCCAACCCATAGGTACCGGATTTAAAGGAAGCATAAAAATCGTATGAATTGTCCGGCAAAGTGGAGGCAAAATTCGCAACGGGGGCGACCCCTATTCCTCCTCCGACTATACAAACTTTACCCTCTTCTTCTTTTTGCAAAGCAGGCCAGGGCTGACCTAAGGGACCGATAACACTAATGTCGTCCCAAAGCGTCATGTGGCAAAGCTCTTGAGTACCGCGTCCCTTCTCAAGCATTAGAAATTGAACGACAACTTTGCGCTTGCCACTTTCCGCAGACCAAACCTCTGAATGGTAAACACTTATGGGGCGATTGTAGTGAACTGCAGACTTTGCACTTCTTATCAAATAAAACTGCCCTGCCTGCGGAACCTTCTGGCTTTCCCGCTCCAATTCAATTGTTGTCTGCAAAAGATACACATTGGGCTGACCTTCAATCTTTTCAAGCCGCTCAACTTTAGTGTGTCCAAAAAACAATAAGCCTTTGCCATTTTCATCGATCTCTGCTAAATCCATATTATATTCCTTTTATTTATGTGTCAGTTAGCTAATACTAACATACTATAAATAAAGAAATTTTTCAAGGGAATTTTACAGATGAATGTCATGGCTGGCTAAAAGCCCCAATATCCGCCTCTTATATTCGATAAATTCAGAAGACAGGGCAAAATCCTTTTTCCTAGGTCGTTCCGCATCTATTTTAATCTCGCAGGAAATATGGGCAGGAGAACCGGTGAGCAGGCAGATTCTGTCTGAAAGTAAAAGTGCCTCATCTATGTCATGGCTTATAAAAACAGTGGGTACGTTTATTTTTTGCATGACATCTAGATACCATTGCTGCATCTGATTTTTGGTGATTGCATCAAGGGCACTGAAAGGCTCATCAAGTAGCATAACCTGGCCTGCAAAAAGATACGCACGTGAAAGGGCTAGTCTTTGTCTCATACCTCCCGAACATTGAAAGGGATAGGACTTTTCAAAACCCGCAAGTCCAAAGGCAGAAAAAAAACTGGTGGCTCTTTTTCTTGACTCCCCTTTACCTATACCCTTAAGACGTAAGGGCAGGGCTGCATTGTCTAGCATCGTGAACCAGGGAAGCAACATATCTTTTTGCAGCATATAACTAAAGTTACCTGTTTCCCCAGTTATATTTTTCCCGTTAAGGTTTACGCTTCCCCTGTCAGGGGAAAGCAGACCCGCTATTATGTTAAAGAGCGTACTTTTCCCGCAACCGCTAAGCCCCAAGAGGCAGACAATCTCCTTGTCGTACAAGTTAAATGAAACATCCTCTAAGATTTGTCTGCCGCTAAAAGACATATCTATGCCCTTTACGCTTAGTATAGGACTAGTCGCTAAGATAGTCATTTGTATAGCCTGTGTCATCAGGAATAGGGGATGAAACAAGTCCAGACTCGCTTAACCACCTGTAAAAGCGGTTCCATCTTTCAGGGCTAAAGTAACCCCACCTTTTTTCTTCAGCCTTATACTGACTTGCAATCCACTTTTGACTTTCAAAAACAAGTTCCCTGTCTAATTCTGGAGCCGCATTGCACAAAATCTCAGCGCTTTCTTCAGGATTTTCAATCGCATACTCAAAGCCCTGTTTTACCGCTAAAAGAAATTTTTTTGCGCTTTCCCCATCAGATTTTAAAAAGTCAATGTTAGCAATAAAGAAAGGCGTGTAGTAGTCAAAGACAGGGTCTATTTTTCCAAAGTCTATGAAATTTGTCTCAATTCCTTTTATTTTTGTTCCAATACCATCCCAGGCATACATTACCCAAACAGAATCAATCCCGCTGTTCAAAGCTGTTATTGTGTCATAGACAGTACTGGGAATAAGATCTATGTCCGAAAAGTCTCCGCCGTCTTTTTCTACAACAGCTTTTATTATTGCTTTTTCTACAGGATTATCCCACGTGGCATAGTTTCTGCCACATAAGGCTGCAGGTCTGTCTATGCCATTTTCTTTTAGCGATATGATTCCTGATGTATTGTGCTGAAGGATTGCAGCTACCGCAATCACAGGTAAGGGGTTGTCTCCAATTAGGGCAGG